>DASTJG010000263.1:0-12423 GCA_035716785.1 Anaerolineales bacterium | reverse complement strand
GACAGCCTGGTCGATGAAATCCTGGATGACATTGTTCTCTATCTCGCGCAATGAACGTATCTCGATCTTTCGCAGGAAGTTGCTGGCTCCGATCTTGAATTTACCACGCGGGTCATCGAGCAGCCCGCCGAAGTGAAAAATGATCCCGACGTACGACTTGGTGATCTCGATCCCACAAATCCAGTGATGGAAATCGTGCTCCAGGGCAAACGTCAATCGCCGCCACTTGATCGCCATGTCAAAGTTGTGTTCTGTTGAATAGACGACGGCGATAAGCGCGTTTACCATTTCCTGAGTTTGCGGTGACGCCGTGGATAAGAACTGGTTTACCAGTTGCGATGAACTGCTTTGATGTTGAATGGGCATTGTTAAACTCCTTGAATTCTATCTAAAGATCTCTACCAGTTCCTTTGCCAAATCTATGACCTCGTCCAGCTTCGCCGGGCTGACCTGCTCGAGGGTGTCACTGGCGGAATGGGCAATGGTCCGCATGCCGGTCGAGCCGAGGGCGATTGCGGGTACCCCGCGAAAAGAGAATGTGGAATGGTTACTCTCGGGCCACGGATCCACCCAGACCACGCCGGGGAAGCGCGCGGCAGCAGCCCTGGCTTTTTCTTCCAGTTCCGGCGGGCAGGCGATCGCGGTGACGTTGTTCGTGCCGAGCGCCGCCGCGGCGCCATCCATGTTGAGGCAGGCCAGGATATTGCCGAAATAACTCTCGCTGCACCGGATGTATTCATCGTCGCCGATAGGCAGGTACTCCTCGCCGTTGAAGGCAATGAACTCCAGCCCAAATGGCAGGTCGCGCAGCAGGGTCTCCGCCAGGGAAAGCAGTGCTGCCGCGCTGGCGCCGTTATCCGTTGCGCCGGGAGTGTTGATCTTGGTATCGAAGTGCGCGCACAAAACCAGGCGCTGCTCGGGCATGGGTGATGTGCGTGCCACGATGTTGCGCGCGGTCGCCGCGACGCGCCGGGCATCGATGACTAGGTGAACGGGGATCTGCGGATCGCACAGCAAATAGAGTGCTACATCCACCGGGATAGTGGCAGCAGGAAGATCGAGTTCCCAGTCTTCCGTCAACTGACAGAAGTAGCCTGCCGAGGTGGGCGGGGCCAGGACCGCGGCCGGCTGCTTCGCTTCGAGCAATTCGAAAAAGCGGGTGTCGCGCTCATCCCGCAGAAACCAGGACTTGGCTGCCAGCGGGGCGCGGGTCAGGTCGCCGTAGAGCAGGAGGATCTTCCCCTTGGCGGGAGCCGCTTCCAATTCCGCGAGCGAAGCGGCAGGGATAATCGGGACGGTTATGTCACAGGACAGAGAGAAGGCATTGGCGGTGCAGTCCAGCTGTTTTCCGTTCTGTTCCAGAAATGTGGCACGATGCTCCCAGGCAGTCGCGGCGTAGGGCTGCTCCTCGACCTCCAGCCCGGCGGCGCAGAACGTCTCGCGGATGTAGTCCGCGGCGGCCTGGTTGGCAGGCGAGGCGATCGGGCGCGGTCCCAATCCGACCAGGGTTTGCAGATGATTGATCGTGGTTGACAAGGTTTCCTCCGGAATAAAATTGAATTTATTCTCATTCTACAACCCTGGTGTGCAAGTGGAGGGTTTAAACCCCCTCCGCCCTAAGGGGGCACCTCCCCCAAATCCAGTGGCACAAACTTAGAATGATTATTCAACAATTGGATCATTGCATTTGGGGGAGGCTGGGTGGGGGCCGGGTCAACCCTGGTATTCAAATGGATGGTTAAGCGGCTTCTTCAGATTGGCGGCGAGTCAAGGTCGCTTCGATTTGCGCGATCAACTCGTGAGCCGCCTTCTCAAGTTCGCTCAGAGTAGTCAGCCAGTGATCGGTCACGTACATGGCATCTTCTTCCGCTTCGGGGGTGTCGAGCGCCTGCCGCAGCTGGTCGATTTCCCCCCGGTCGAGTTTGTTCAGCATCCGCAGGATGGACATCATACTGTAGCGCGAACGGATCAACATCCGGATGACGCGCAGGCGCCCGATCTCATGGGGACCGTAGAGCCGGTACCCGTTCGACGGGTCGCGCGGCGTCTCGAGCAGGTTGTTCCGCTCCCAGTTCCGCAACTGATCGATGGTGACGTCCAGCAGGCGGGCTACTTCGCCGATCCGCAAGGGACGCGTGGTGGTGTCCGGCGGGACGCCCTGCGCCCAGCGCTCGAGGTAGCGAACGGCGGCTTCGGCCTGGGCGCGCTCCGCCTGGACCTGCGAGAGGAGCTTGTAAGCCAGCTCCAGGGCACCGCCCAGGTTGTCCTGTACTCCCAATGCAATGATCTCGTACACCGTCTTATGAATCTCCCCACTCAGCCAGGTGAAGCGCAGAGCCTGCCGCACCAGCAGGAGTTGGTCCAGATGTCTCTGCGTAAACCGGCGATAGTTGTTGAACGGATTACGCTCGGCCGGCGGCAGTAATCCCCACTGCTCGTATAACCGGACGGTGTTGGGATGGATCCTGGCCGCTTGCGCCAGCTGGGAAGTGCGTAAATATCGAGTTGGGCTCATGGTAGAAATCTACTCATTATATGCCAAAGCAGCAAGGAAAATGTAACGCACCACCTGACCCGAAAAGGCATACACTATAAATGATGCATCCACTTATCAGCGAAGGAAGCAAGGTATGAAAACAAAACATTTCTCAGTAAAAAAGATACAGCGCGCAGCATTTGTATTGACCTTGATCGCGACGTTGATCGCCAGCACCGGTGCGTTGGCTGCCGGTGGGATACTTGACCCAACGTTCGGCACGAACGGGGTTGTGGTCACAGACCTTGGCGGCCCATCTGACATCGGCGCCGACATCGCTCTGCAACCCGATGGCAAAATTCTCATGCTCGGGTCTGCATCACTGGATAGCAGTAATCCATTTTTAAGAACATCCATCATTGTGCGCTACAACCCCAACGGCACACTGGACAACACCTTTAGCACAGGTGGAAAGCTGACCGTCAGCTTTGATCGATTCCGCGCCGTCAAAGTTGCTCTTCAAAGCAATGGAAAGCTGGTTGTAGGCGGTTCCATGAGTGGTGGTTTAGCACTCGCCCGGTACACCAGCAACGGTACATTGGATACTACTTTTGGCACAAATGGAGTCACAATTGCCGGGCAGACGGAGAACGGCAGCCGCTTGTTGGGCGATCTTGTTATTCAGCCGGATGGAAAAATTGTAGCTGTTGGCACCTGGGAAACAGGTGGCAATCACTACCCCGGTGTGATTGCCCGTTTTAATGAAAATGGGACGCTGGACGAAAGTTTTGGACTACAGATCCCTGAGTTCCCGAATGGTTTACAACATTATTTCAGGGGAGTTGCTCTTCAACCGGATGGGAAGATCATCATGTCGGGAAGTATGTTAACAGAAGACGAGGGAGACGGTACGATCGCTCTTGGCCGTTTTACGACCGGACCCGACCCCTGGTTCGACCCCACGTTTGGCACCAACGGAACCGTTGTCACTCCATTGGACGGTTTTGAGCATGGACAAGGTGCCCTCGCCATTCAGACAGACGGCAAGATCGTGATCGCCGGAACGCTACACGACTACAGTACCGATACAAGCGATCTGGTTATCGCCCGCTACACCAGCAACGGTACATTGGATACCACGCTCGGTGGGAGCGGACTTGTCATCACCGACCTCGGCCAGAACGAAGTGGGTAACGATCTTGTGATCCAGACCGACGGCAAAATAATCGTAGCAGGAAAAAGGCATAGTGGATCTGCCTCTGATATCCTGCTCGTGCGCTACAACAGTAACGGGTCGATCGATACCGGTTTCGGCGATGCCGGAAAGGTGATCACCGATCTGGGCGGCAGCGCCGATTCTGCCCTGGGGACAGCGCTCCAACCTGACGGTAAAATTCTTGCCGCTGGGGCAAAAGATGGGGACGCGGTCCTGGTACGCTATGGGGATACGCCCCCACCACCGGTCACTGCAATGTTCAAGTCAAGGGGACCTCACGATGGCTGGATTCTTGAGTCCGGGGAATTCACCGGCGCAGGTGGTTTACTCGATAAAACCGCCACCACATTCAACGTGGGCGATGATCAGAGAGACAGACAATATCGTTCGATCATTTCGTTCAACACCGATTCCCTGCCGGATAATGCCATCATCACCTCAGCACAGGTAAAGATCAAGAGACAGGGGCTGGTGGGAACGGATCCGTTCATCACGCATGGCAACCTGCTCCTGGAAATTCGCAATGGACTCTTCAGCAATGATCTTGATGTAAGCCTGAGCGATTTTGCTGCCGCGCCTTCGAGTAATACCCCAGAAACGATCACCCCTCTGACTTCCAGTTGGTACGCAGCCAATCTGAGCAGCGCGAATCTTGCATTCGTGAATAAGTATGGCGTTACGCAGTTCCGCCTGCGCTTCAACCTGGACGATAATGATGACCTGGGCTCAGATTATATGAAGTTCTTCTCGGGCGATGCAACGCTGGAAGCAGATTATCCGCAGTTAATCATTACATATATACTGCCGTAACAAAGCGATTGTTCAACAAAAGCCTCGCGGACCGTAGAGTCCGCGAGGCTTTACTGATTCACTAGTTACTCCTCACTGACTGCTGACCAAGTGCCTTCCTGCCAGGAATTCAAGCATTTCAACCGCTCATCGCAATGGCCACGTAAACCATCTTCTGGACTTCCACATTCAGCTATTGATCATATATCAAAGCAGTAAGGAAAATGCAACGCACAGGACAACCCTAAACGTCATACACTGTAGATGACGCATCCATTGATCACAAAAGGGAGAGTGATAGTATGAAAGCAAAACACCTCAATTTGAACAAGATACAACAGATAGTATTTGTGTTGATCCTGATCGCGACATTGCCGGTCAGCGCCAGCGCCCAGGCTGCCGAGGGGACGCTCGACCCAACGTTTGGCGCAAATGGGGTTGTGACCACAGACCTGGGCAACTCGGACAGTGTCATCAACATTGTCCTGCAGCCGGACGGCAAAATCGTGATGGCGGCGAACACAGGCGATCCATACTGGGGGAACCCGATCCTGATCCGCTACAATGTAGATGGCACACTGGATACCACCTTTGGCACAGGTGGAATCGTAACTGCCGCGCTGCAAGGACCGGTCGCTCTCCAAACCGATGGGAAGCTGATCGTAGGTGGGAACCTGAACGGCGGCTTGGGGCTTGCCCGTTATACCGGTAACGGTGCTTTGGATACCACTTTTGGCACAAATGGAATTGCAGTTGCGGTGGAAAATACCGATCCCAACTCCAATGCCGCGATCTCATTTGACGATCTTGCCGTTCAGCCCGATGGAAAAATCGTGGTGGTTGGCACCGAAGAATTCATAGGCGGCCATACCGTCTATTATGTGATCGTCCGTTTTAATGAAAATGGGACACAGGATGAAGATTTTGGCATCGTGTTCGATGAATTCCCAGATGGCATGCAAAGCCACTTGAGGGCAGTTGCCCTTCAATCGGGTGCCAGGATCATATTTACAGGGAGAGTACATCCCTATAACACAGACACGAGTATCGGCATTGGCCGTATTCCCCCCGGACCGTACTCGCGGCTCGATCCAACATTTGGCACGGATGGAACCGTCCTCACCGAACTTCCCCATTTTTCGCATGACAGGGGCTCCCTCGCCATCCAGCCGGATGACAAGATCGTCATCGCTGGAACAATGCACAACTATAGTGATGATACTGAAGATCTCGCGGTAGTGCGCCATACCAGCAATGGCGTACTGGATACCACGCTCGGCGGGAACGGAGTTGTCACCACCGATCTCGGCCAGAACGAATCTGGGAACGATCTCGCGATCCAGAAAGACGGCAAAATCGTCGTGGCGGGGGAAAGCCACAACCAAAGCGAAGGCTCCTCGGCCTTCCTGCTTTTGCGCTACAACAACGACGGGTCCATCGACACGACCTTTGGTGACGCCGGAAAGATCATCAGCAACTTTGGCGGCAGTTCCGCTTCAGCAACCGCGGTAGCCATCCAGCCTGATGGCAAGATCGTAATTGCCGGGTCAAAGGATGGAGACATTCTCCTTGCACGCTACAGTGGTACACCCGTTCCAGCGACAACCACAACGTTCAGGTCGAGAGGTCCTCATGACGGCTGGATCCTTGAGTCTTTGGAATCCAGCAATCTGGGTGGCACTCTCAACAAAACCGCCACCACGTTCAATGTGGGAGATGACCAGCGAGACCGGCAATACCGTTCGATCATTTCGTTCAATACCGACTCCCTGCCAGACAATGCCTTCCTCACATCAGTACAGGTCCGCATTCGCCGGCAGGGATTGGTGGGAATAGATCCATTCACTACACACGGGAACCTGCTCCTCGAAATCCGGAACGGTCTCTTCAGCAATGATCTGGACGTGAGTCTGAGCGATTTCGCGGCTGCATCTTCAAGCAACATTCCTGACACATTCGCCATCCAAACGGATGGCTGGTACAGCGCCAACCTAAACGGCGCGAATCTTGCATTCGTGAACAAGTATGGCGTTACGCAGTTCCGCCTGCGCTTCGACCTGGACGACAACGATGACCTGAACTCAGACTACATGAAGTTCTTCTCAGGCGATGCGACCTATGAAGCAGATTATCCGCAATTGATCGTTACGTATGTAGTGCCATAAAAGTCACGTAAATAAAAAAGCCTCGCGAGAAATTCGCGAGGCTAATCACTAAATTACACAATCACTAAATCGAAAATCGACCTAGGTGCCTTCTTCCCAGGAACTCAGATACTTCAGCTGTTCATCGGTCAGTACGTCGATATCGATCTTCATCGCTTGCAGCTTCAGGCGGGCGATCTCGGCATCGATCTCTTCCGGCACGGAATAGACACGCTTCTCGAGTGTCGAGGCGTTCTTGACCATGTACTCGGCAGCCAGGGCCTGATTGGCGAAGGACATGTCCATCACGGAGGCAGGGTGGCCTTCGGCGGAAGCCAGGTTGATCAAGCGACCCTCACCGAGGATATTGATCTTGCGCCCATCCTTGGTCTCGTATTGCTCGACGAACTGACGGACGAGTTTGGGATCGCCCTTCGACATCTTCACCAGAGCCGGGATGTTGATCTCCACGTTGAAGTGACCGGAGTTGGCGACGATGGCTCCATCTTTCATGACCTTGAAATGCTTCTCATCGAGCACGTTGATATCGCCTGTCACTGTGCAGAAGATATCGCCGATCTTCGCAGCCTGCTCCATTGGCATGACTTCGAAGCCATCCATCACAGCTTCCAACGCCTTCAGCGGATCGACTTCTGTGACGATGACCAGTGAGCCCATGCCGCGGGCACGCGAGGCTAAACCGCGCCCACACCAGCCGTAGCCGGCAACGACGAAACGCTTCCCAGCCAGCAGCACATTGGTCGCGCGAATAATCCCGTCAATCGTGGATTGACCGGTGCCGTAGCGATTGTCGAAGAGGTGCTTGGTCAGCGCGTCGTTGACCGCGATCACGGGGAAGTTCAGCATTTTATCGGCAGCCATGGCACGCAGGCGAATGACGCCGGTGGTGGTCTCTTCGGTGCCGCCCACAATGTCCGTTAATAATTCGCGGCGGTCCTTGTGAATGGTCGAAACGAGGTCCGCGCCGTCATCCATGGTGATGTGCGGTTTGTGATCGAGGGCCGCGCCGATGTGCTTGTAATAGGTGACGTTGTCCTCGCCCTTGATCGCGAAGGTGGGGATCTCGTACACGTTGACCAAGGCAGCCGCCACGTCGTCCTGCGTGGAGAGCGGGTTCGAGGCGGTCAACACAAGGTCCGCGCCGCCGTCGTGCAGGGTGCGCGCCAGGTTCGCCGTTTCAGTGGTCACATGCAGACAGGCTGACATGCGAATGCCTTTAAACGGCTTCTCTTTCGTGAAACGTTCGCGGATCTGGCGCAGGACGGGCATCTCGCGCTCCGCCCAGTCGATGCGGCGACGGCCACCTTCGGCCTGGTTGATGTCTTTGATATCGTAATTACTCATTGTTTCTCCGTTCAAATAAATTCTTCGCTACAAAGATCACAGAGACTTTGAAAAAACTCAAAGGGCTCTGTGTGCTCTGTGGCTGATTGTTATCGTCGTGATTGATTATACTGGTTCTTCAACCAATCAAACGTCAACTTTAGACCATCTTCCACGGGGCGGAAGCGATAGCCAAGTTCGCGCTGCGCCTTTGCGGAAGTGGCAAGCCAGGTCGTGCCCAGCACGCGCGCGGCTTCCCCGGAAAGCAATGCAGGCATAGGGAACACGCGCTCCAGCAGCGCAAGCAGTGGCCACCAGATCCGCAAAAACGCGGAAGGAATCTCCAAAACAGGCGCAGGACAACCGCTCGCTTTCGGCCAGAGTTTTATAAAATCACTAAAAGAGAGTTTCGTACCGCTCAAAACATACGCTTCGCCAACGCGCCCCTTCTCCGCGGCCAGGATATGTCCTTCTGCAACATCGTCGACATAAACATAGCTGAACGTAGTCTCTTTCCCCGGCACGACCGGTAAACGGCCGCGCAAATGTAGCTTCATCAGATCGTTGATTGTGCTATGGTCGTTGGGACCGAACGTCGCACTGGGCATCACAATAATGATCGGCGCGCCCTGCTTGATGAAGGGCAAAACCACTTCATAATGCGCAATCCATTTTGTGCGTTCGTAAACAGTGGAAAAATCACCTTTATATTCAAATGTCTCATCCACTGTCCGCCCTTTGGTATCTCCGAATACACCCACTGTGCCCGTAAAAACGATTTTCGGGACGCCCGCTTCCAGCGCCGTTTCGATCACACTCCGCACGCCGTCCACGTTGACTTTTTCCATCTGCGTTTTATAACGCAGGCCGACCTCGTACATGGAGGCCACATGGAAGACGACATCGCACCCGCGCATCGCCTCCTTCATGGACCCCGGGTCGGTCACATCGCCCTGGACGGGCACTGCGCCAAGAGCCTTGACCTTTGCCAGCCCAGACTGTGAGCGTGCCAGCGCGCGGACCTGGACACCACGCGCCACCAGCAAGGCGACGAGCCGGGAGCCGATAAAACCAGTCCCACCTGTGACGAACGCGGTCTTCATGATTTCAAGAATTCATCCAATTTTCCACCGTCGTCGAAATGACAGCGGAAACGCTCGACAAACTGCTCACGGGTGTAACTGTGGCTCTGGGGTCCGCGCTGCTCGAGGCAATAGACCGCGGCCAGGGAACCGATCTCGCCGCACAGCTTCCAATCGAAGCCGCGCGAGTAACCGGTCAGGAAACCGCCGCGGAAGGCATCGCCGACGCCGGTAGGGTCGACGATCTCATCTTCAGGGACGGTGGGAATATGAACTGCATTTGTTCCCGAGTACAGGTCCGCACCGTCTTTTCCGCGCGTGATCACCAGCGTATGGACATGTTCCAGGATCTGATCCAGGCTCCAGCCCGTCTTCTTGGAGATCAAACCGAATTCATAATCATTACAGAACAAGAAGTGAGCGCCTTCCATATCACGGGCGATCTCACTACCTTCCAGGCGCAGTACCTGCTGGCTTGGATCGTACAGATAGTCGATGCCCAGCTCGCGGCATTCGGCAGGGAACTTCATCATGGCATCCGGCGCGTTTGGCGACACAACGACCAATCCAGGTTTACCGGGCAGATCCTTGAGTGACTGCGTCGCGCCGTAACCCATCGCCCCGGGGTAGAACGAAGCAATTTGTGCGGAAACAAGATCCGTCGTCGCGAAGAATGAAGCGGTGAAGATGCCGGGGATCACGCACATCAATGACGTATCCACACCTTTGGATTCAAGCCAGGCGCGATAGTCCTCGAAATCCTCCCCTACGGTTGCCATGACACGCGGTCGTTCACCGAGCAATGCCATGGTATAGGCAATATTGGGCGCGACGCCTCCGCGCTGTTTCGACATCGAATCGACCAGAAAGGAAAGGCTGATGGATTCCAGTCGTTCCGGAAGAATCACTTCCTTGAAATGACCGGGAAAGGTCATGAGATAATCGTAAGCAACAGAGCCGGTAATCAGAATGTCCATGTGACCTCTGTCATTGCAAGCAGTTTTACACTATATGCCGACGAAGCGAAGAGATTGCTTCCCGAAGGCTCGCAATGACGAACTATATCCGCAGGAAAAGGCGTGGCGTTCGAATCGAAATCCGGCGCCACGCCAATTTCAGCGGCAAAAGTTTATCATGTGATAACTGGATTGTCTAGAAATTTAAGTAATATCAATAACGACCCTGCAGGGATTGATAACTTTGGAACGCCAGAAGTCCAAACAGGAACGCGATAAAAAGACTGCGAAAGAATAGCAGGCCAATAAATGCAACAATTCCACCCGCGATCACCGAAATCCAGAGCGACTTGCGTACTCCATCGATTGGATCGACCTGGATCAATACATTGCGCGTGACACTGCCGCCGTCCAGTGGATAGACAGGTGCGAGGTTGATCAAGCCCCAAAAGATATTCACCCAGAGCAGCATCGTTACTAAAACCGTCAGCACTCTGCCGCCGAACGGCAGCGCGGCGCTCAAAGGCAGAGGAATGAATCCCAACAGCAGGTTTATGCCAACGGAACCTCCTGCCATGATGACAATTGCAATGACCAAGGCAGCGAACAGAAATCCTGAGCCTGGACCAGCGAGCGAGATAAAGATTTGCTGGTTGGCCGTCAGCCCGACATTGGCATATCCGCCTCCCCAATAGACAGGTTCCGGGATGGTCAAGCCGCCTGCAAAGTGCAGCACGATCTGTGAGCGTTGACCGTATCGACGGAATGCCAGTGCATGCCCCAGCTCATGAAACAGGATGGACACGAAAACGACCAGCACCCAGATGGGAAGCAGGAGAATATCACCGGAAGCACCGAAGAGCAGGGCAATCAGCCAGAACGATGGGTGAACGCTGACAGGGATCGCTGCAATAGAAAAGCGCAGATCATAACGCGTGGGGGGAAGCTGTTGGAACAGAAACATAATCTTTATCAACCTGATACAACTTTTTTCAAGTTGACCTCGAACGGTGGATAGATTACACCTTTCTCTGTCACGATTGCCGTGACCAGACGATTCGGTGTCACATCAAAAGCGATGTTGCGCGCTTCCGCCTCGACCGGGGCGACGCGCTCCCCCTGGAATTGGATTCCCAGCACCTCTTCGGGATCGCGCTCTTCGATGGGGATCAAGCCGCCATGTGCGAGCGAGAGGTCAACCGTTGAAGTAGGAACGACAGGATAGACAGGCACACCGTTGTCATGGGCAGCCAGGGCAAGCATATAGGTTCCGATCTTGTTGGCAACATCACCGTTCGCCGCGACCCGGTCCGCACCAAAGAAGACTTTCTGGGCTTTGCCTGCCCGGAGAAAGTAGCCTGCCATGTTGTCGGTGATGATCTCGTAGGGAATGCCATATTGCTCAAGTTCCCAGGCGGTGAGGCGTGCACCCTGCAGGCGTGGACGGGTCTCATCAACCAGCACATGGATTTTCTTGCCCTGCTCGTGCGCCGTGCGGATCACGCCCAGCGCGGTCCCCCAATCGACGGTTGCCAGCGCGCCGGTGTTGCAGTGATGGATGATCGTATCGCCGTCATTGATCAACAGCGCGCCATATTCCGCCATGCGCTTGTTGATCTCCACGTCTTCATCGGCAATGCGTTGGGCAGCACTCAGGACCAGTCGGCGCAACTCATCGGGGCTTTTTTCATCTTTCAGCTTTTCTGCCACCCACATGATTTTATCAACTGCCCACGCCAAATTCACCGCCGTCGGACGCGCCGCTTTCAAAATCTCGGCAGCAGCCTGCAAGTCATTAAGCAGTTCACGACTCGATTTGGCAGCCGAGGCATAGCCGGCCAAGGCCATTCCAAACGCTGCGGCAGCACCGATCGCCGGCGCGCCGCGCACGACCATGTCCTTGATCGCCTGCGCCACCGATACATGATCTCTGAACGACACAATTTCAAATCGACCTGGCAGAATGCGCTGGTCAATCATCTTTAACTGGTTATCTTCCCAAAATACAGTTCGCATGAAACGAATTTTACCTGCAAATGTAAGAATTGTTTTACAAAAGTTCTCAACCATGCAATAATATCAACTACCTGAATTCGGAAAACAATAAGGTCTTATGGACTCAAAACTTGCTGTTGACATTCTCGGCTGGACAGGCTCGATCCTGTATCTTGTTGCTTATGCTCTGGTCTCGGCGAAAAAGACCGAAGGCGATTCGCTTTTGTACCAGGGCATGAACATCTTTGCGGGCGTATTGCTCGTCATTTACACGCTTGCTTTGGAAGCCTACGCCTCGACAGGTCTCAACGCGGTCTGGGTGGCGATCGGTTTGATTACCTTGGGACGGAAATGGCTTACACGAATTTAAAACCACGTTACTCCCCCGGCGCGCAAGTGGAAGAATTTTCACGTGGCGAGT
>DASTJG010000262.1:0-7740 GCA_035716785.1 Anaerolineales bacterium | reverse complement strand
CGTCGCGACATTCACGCGCCCAAGCTTGCAGTCGTTGAACCAGATTTCCCCGTCGCTGGGATCGTAGGCGCGCAGGATCAGGCGTCCCGTTGTGGTTTTGCCACAGCCGCTTTCGCCCACCAGTCCAAGTGTTTCACCGGGGCGAATATAAAAACTGACATCATCGACGGCTTTGATGTGTCCGACCAGCTTCGAGAATACAAAACCCTTTTTAATCGGGAAATGCTTTTTTAGATTCTTTACTTCGAGCAGGAATGGGGGAACGGTATGATCTTCAGAACTCATCGCAGATACCTTCGCAGTCTGAATTGAGACGTTCAGGCTTTGACCGATCAACCGGCAGGCCCGCCAGTTCCAGCATCAGAAGAAAGTCACTGTAAAGGATAGATTTTTGCAGAAAGCCGGCTACACCTTCGATCGGGCCGTTCTGGTCAAAGCAGGAATACGCGACCACCGGAATATGACCGATACCTGGATCTGACTTTAAGCACTGCAACACTTGCTGCCAGTCCGCTTCAAGTGGTTCAACCTGTAACACGATCAAGGCTGGCTGGACCTGCCGGGCAAGCTGTAACGGCTCTTTCTCCTGGCTCGAACACACAGCCTGGAAACCGCTTTCTTCTGCATAACGCTGCAGCAGATAAACAATGTTTGGATCTGTGATGGCAATCAGAATCGTTTGGGAATCCAAAAGATATTGAATCCTTTTTAAAGAATGATATTGATTTGCCCACGGTAAAGCGTGTTCATTTGGGACAAGAACTTGTCCGTTTGAGACAGATTTGGAAATTAAGTTTAGAAATACTGCTGAGTGATTGGTTGCGTAACCCGGCTGACGCTCTGACCGGACTTTTACTCAGGACGAGCACCCTTTTTGTAGGCGCCTGGCGAAACCCCCACTTCGCGCCGGAACAAACGGGTGAAGTAACTGTTCTCTGAAAAACCCACTCGACCGATGACTTCAGTGATACTGAGTTTGCCCTCTTCCAGTAATTTTTTGGCTTGCTGGATGCGGTAGCGATTGAGATATGTGAGCGGGGTCGTGCCGGTTTCCTGCACGAAGCAACGGTTCAAATGTCGTTCGCTGACGCCGGCATAATTTGCCAGGTGCTCGCGACTGATGGGCTCCGCAAAGTTCTCGTGCAGGTAAGCCATCACTTTGCGCACCAGACGCTGATTTTCAGAGCCGAGACGTTTATGGCGCGCCAGGGCGCGTTCGATATGCGCCAGTGTCTCGGATGCCGTGAAGAGCCCTTTCCCCAACACAGCCACTACCCCCTGATTGAGAAGCAACATTTCTTCACTGCTGAGACGTTGAGCCGTCAGCACAATGACCGGAATCCCTTGCAAGCGTTTGTCTGCCTGCATGGCGTTGAGTACCGCCATGCCGTCCATCTCGGGCATCATCAGATCCAACAACACCAGTGACGGCGGCTGAGCCTGCATTTGCTCCAGGGCCACGCGCCCATTGGCGGCGCACAGTACCTGGCATTCGGGCAGGTGTTCTTCGACCAGGCGCGCGTGCAGCGCCAGAATCTCGGGATCGTCATCCACCACCAGCACGGTGCGCTGACCACAATCTGCTGTTATGGTGACGCCGTAGCGCTGCAACGCCTGGGCCAGACCATCCGCCGCGACAGGCTTGGCCAGGTAATCCAGCGCCAGCATGGATCCGCTATCCTGTTCCTGCAGCAACGAATAAAAGAGGATCGGTAGATCCTGGGTAGCCGGATTTTTCTTCAGGATGTCGAGGATCTCCCAGCCTCGCCGCGCAGCCGGGAGATCGAGCACCAGCGCACCCGGCCGGATCGTCAACAACTCTTTCAACCAATCGGCAGTTTGGAGGATGCCCAACACCTGGGTCTGAAAGCCCTGCCGTTCCAGGTGTTGACGCAGGGTCAAACTGCGCGCTGTTTGCTCGGTCAGGATCAAGACCACCTGCGAAGGCTCCACAGTGGGGACCGTGGCATCTGCTGAGAGCACCGGCAGAGTGAAATAAAAAGTGGAACCACTGTTCTCCTCGCCGGAAGAATCGATGCCAATCTTTCCGTGGTGGAGTTCGACGATCTGGCGGCAGATCGCCAGACCGATCCCCAATCCACCGTAGCCGCGCGCGACCGTGCGTTCCGACTGGCGGAACTCATCAAAGATGGACTCCTGCTCAGCCCGTAGCACACTCAAGCCGGTATCGGTGATCGCGACCGTGACCGTTTCCGCGTCGACCTCCACCTTTAGCGTCACCGAACCCTGGACAGTAAATTTGACTGCATTGTTGACCAGGTTGAAGACGACCTGCTGCAGGCGGGATGCATCACCCATAACCATCGGCAGTTGTTCCGGCATACTGACGCGCCATTCCAGTCCTTTGCTGCGCGCGAGTTGTTCGCTGACCAGTTCGACCGGTTTGAGCACCTCTGCCAGGTTCAGCGGTCTTTGAGTCAGTGTAAGCTGTCCGACCTGACTGCGCGCCAGGTCGAGCACATCCCGTACCAGGCTGCCCAGCTGCTGGGAACTGGCATGGATGCGCGTCAGATCCTGACGATAAGACTCCGGAAGTGGCGGGCGCTGTCCCGTCCCTTCCCGCAGCATCATTTCGCTCAGTCCCACCAGCAACACAATGGGTGTAAGCAGTTCATGGCTCACCATGGAAAGGAAACGGCTTTTGAGCGAGTTCGCTTCCTCGGCCAGTTGCTGGCTTTGCCGCGCCTGCTTGTAAAGCTGGATGTTCTGTTCGATCAATAACACGTTCTTTAAAGCGGTACTGATCTGGTCGCGCAGCACGGGGTGCCCCGAGGCATCGAAGGTGCTGGCTTCCACGATCAGGAAGCCCAGTTGTTCCGCGCCGATATTCAGCGGATGGATCACTAGGTTGAACATGATTGGCAGATTCAGCATCGCTGGCGGCACCAACTGTGTGGGCGAAGTAAACACCTGACCTTCCACATCCGGCAGGCGTCCGTTCTCATTGAATGCCAGGACCAGTCGTGCACCGGCCAGCGGGTCGGCCGAATCCAGATAACATGCCAGGCAGCCCCTGGAGATCCCCAACTGGGGCAGCTCGCGCGCCAGAATTTCCACTAGACTGTCGAGCGTCTCGGCTGCCGAGGTTTCCTGACGTAGCTGTAGCAAATTATTCAACTGGCGGCTGCGCAGCCATTCCTGGTGACCCTGGGCGCGCGCAACAATTTCACCTATCATCACCCGCGCCTGGTGGAGCAGCCTTTCGGCGCGCTCCAGGCGTTCCGGCTGTTCCTGCACCAGGGCAATCATCCAGCGGCGCAATTCGGTCAGGACGGCGTGCCACTCTCTCAGTTCCGCGATGGGCATGATCGCTGGCTGGAGAAGCTCTTGTAGCCTGGATAGGAATGGCTCTTCAGACTCATGGTCCAGGCTGGCAATAAAAGCATCAAAAAGTTTTTCCGGCCAGCTGGGAATACTCTTTTCCGTTGCAACCTGTTGTAATTGGGCAATGATATGGGAACGGAGTTCCCCCTGCGAAAGCTTTTCCAACGATAGCGTAGCGGGAGGTTGTTTTGCCTGAATGATATAGGGATCGCGACAGCCGCACGATTGGCGCACTTTGACGGCGGTCGATAGACTGATAACTTCAGGCACATCAGCCCCTGCGATGCGGGACAGCAGCATCTGGACAGCCTGGCGGCCGCGCTCGCGGTTGTGGTTGGGGACTGTGGTCAGTGGGGGCGTGCAAAGGCGGCCGAGTGAACTGTCATCGGAGCCGATCACGGCCACTTCCTCCGGCAGACGCACTCCCTTCTCCCGCAAGTACATCATGGCGCCGTAAGCCAGTTCGTCGTTGATCGCGATGAGCCCGTCGAATGCCACGCGCCGTTCTTCCAGCAGGACGCGCATGGCCGGGGCGGCGTATTGCTCGAACCAATCACAGGGCGGCGAGATCAGATCGGGGTCGGGATCCAGGCCGAATTCGGCGACCACATCGTGGTAAGCGCGCAGACGTTCCTGCACATCACGGTGTGGGTCAGGCCCGCGCAGGAAAACGATCCGCCTGCGACCATGCACCTGCACCAGATGCAGCATGGCTGCGCGCATGCCCTGATAACTATCGACAACAACAGTGGGAATTCCCGGCAGCGGCAGGCCGATCCCCACCATAGGCAGCGGTGCGTACTGCTGGCAGAATTTTTTCATTCCTTCCGGTCCGATAAAGCCGGCCAGGGAGGATGACCAAATGATCAGTCCATCCAACCGCTGACGGTTCACCAGCCCATAGACCTGGTTGGCGTGATGATAAAAGGGTTCCGGATAACGCAATTCCGCCCCGGCAAAGGTGACCAGTCTGGCTCCCAAAGCCTGGGCGGTGTCTTTGATACTTAACCACAGCGAACGGCCGTTGCCCTCCTCCATGCTGGAAGCCAGATAACCAAGCGTATACGGGCGTGCAGGCTGGGTGGTCATCGATGCTATTCTAACCTAATCAATTTTAGTATATCTTGGTGAGAACCGGGGCATAGTTGCTGGTTTTTTACCTGTCAGAAGTGCTACAATGCAAATGACTGTTTGGTGTGTCTGGTTTTCTTATGGAGCAAGGAGAGAAAAAATGACAACACAAGATTCACAACAAGTCATGGTCCAGGATCCCGAAAAAGCCGCGCTGAACAAACGGCTGGAAACGATGTTCTGGGGGCTATTCCTCATTATGCTGGGTGGCTGGGCGCTCATCCCCGAAGAGACGATTCCGAAAGGTGCATGGTCCATCGGTGTGGGATTGCTCATGCTCGGTTTGAACGCGACACGTTACTTCAGCGGCATCCGCATGAGCGGTTTTACGACCGTACTGGGAATACTGGCCCTGCTCGGCGGCATTGGCGATATGCTTGGCTGGGCAGATCTGAACGGCGCATTTTTGCTCATCATCCTCGGTGTATATCTCATCCTCAAGTCGTGGTTCGAAAAGAACAAACTGTTTGGCAAGGCTGAAGAAAGCTAACTCAAATAATTCTTTATGTAACCTGTGACCCCAATGGTTTGGAAATCATTGGGGTTTCATTGGTGTAACAACTGACCGGGGACTTCGTTAGGAAGCATGAATATCAGGAGCTAAATATGAATAGTAAATTTGTAGCAAAGGCAAGGACTACCATACACGCCCCGATCTCGAAAGTTTGGCAGTCGCTGATAAACCCTGAAATTATCAAGCAATATCTGTTTGATACGGAAGTAATTACGGATTGGCAGGTAGGAAGTCCCATTGTTTATAAAGGCGAATGGCAGGGAAAACCCTTCGTAGACAAAGGCGAAATCCTCAGGATCGAGCCTGAAAAGGTATTGATGAGCACACACTGGTCGCCCCTCTCAGGGGTTCCGGATACACCCGAAAATTATCATACGGTTGCCTATACACTCGCCGAGAAGGGCGATAGCACCGAAGTGACAATTACTCAGGATAATAATTCCACGGAACAGGAAAAAGAACACTCCGAGCGCAACTGGGAAACAGTCCTGGCTGGTATGAAAGAACTGCTTGAAAGTTGAGTGCTGACACGCTAACCTGTTAGACCCTGAGGCTTTTTAGACCTTTAGGGTCTTTTATTTAGTGGTAAGATTTGGGCGATGAAACTTAACCTTGCTCTTGCACAGATTGCACCCAAGCTCGGGGATGTCGAAGCCAATTGCGAAAAACATCTGGATTACATAAAACAAGCTCAGAAAGAAAAAGCTGACCTGATCGTCTTCCCCGAACTATCTTTAACAGGATACGTTGTACAGGATCTGGTCGCCTCGGTTGCCCACCGGGCACGCGAAGACGATCCCATTTTCAAGCATCTTCTCGAAGCGAGCAAAAACCTGGACATTGTCGTGGGCTTTGTGGACGAAGACTTTCGGCATCGCTTTTACATTGCCTCCACCTATCTCTCCGGTGGACGCGTGCTCCACGTACACCATAAAGTCTACCTGCCCACTTATGGCTTGTTTGATGAAGGTCGTTTCTTTGCCTGGGGTGATCAGGTTCGGGCGTTCGATACCCGCTTTGGGCGTGTGGGCATGCTGATCTGTGAGGACTTCTGGCACGCCTCGCCTCCGTATTTGCTCTGGCTCGACGGCGCGGATATTATGTTGTTTTCCTCTGCCTCGCCGGGTCGCGGTCTGAACGACAATGAAAAACTCGAATCGGCCCGCTGGGTGGAACGGGTCAGCCGGGCGTATGCCAGCATGTTCACCTCTTTTGTAGTGCATTGCAATCGTGTGGGTTTTGAAGATGGCTTGCACTTTTGGGGTGGGGCGACGGTCAATGACCCGAACGGAGAACTCCTGGCGCAGGGTCCGTACTTCGATGAGGCGTTGACCATGGTCGAACTTGATTTGAACCAGTTGCGCCGTACGCGTGCCAGGCTGCCACTCTTACGTGATGAACGTACGAATTTGACCATGTCCGAATTGCAAAGGATATTGCAAAAATAAGAATGAAAGATCTTACAATCAACACCGATGTGGCCCGTCAAATCCTGACTGGCTTTATCAAGAGTGAATTAACACGTGTCGGTTTTTCGCGCGCAGTGATCGGACTCTCGGGTGGGATCGACTCAGCCCTGTCCTTTGCCCTCGCGGTCGAAGCCCTGGGGCCTGACAACGTGTTGGCTGTCAGAATGCCCTACCAGTCCTCTTCAGCCGATTCATTGGAACACGCGCAGCTGGTCATCGATCAATATCAGACTCCAAGTGAGACAATCGAGATCACCGACATGGTGGAGCCACTGCTGCGATATGAACCGGAAATGACCAAGCAGCGCAAAGGAAACATCATGGCGCGCGAGCGGATGATTGTCCTCTACGATCGCTCCGAAGCATTTCGCGGACTGGTGATTGGCACAAGCAACAAGACGGAAATTTTGCTGGGGTACAGCACCCTGTGGGGGGACATGGCTTCCGCGGTGAACCCGCTTGGCGATTTGTACAAAACACAGGTACGGCAACTTGCGCGTGCGCTGGGGCTCCCAAAAGCCGTAATAGATAAACCCCCCTCTGCAGATTTGTGGAGCGGTCAAACAGATGAGGGCGAGCTTGGTTTTACATACGAAGAGGCAGATAAATTGCTGTTTCTACTTGTTGATCAGCGCTATAGTCCGCAGGAGTGCATCGAAGAGGGATTCGATCGGCTGCTTGTCGATGCAGTTTTGAACCGTATCCGCCGCAGCCAGTTCAAGCGTATGATGCCGCCGATTGCAAAATTAAGTAATCGTACGGTTGGATATGATTTCCTCTACCTGCGGGACTGGGGAACCTAGTGGTGTGTCAACCATGAATCTGTAATTTGTAGTAACGGCTTCAGCCGTTCATTCTCCGTCACAGCGACTAAAGTCGCCACTACGATTCTCTGAATTCAGGTGTGACAGACTACTAGTTTAACTTTCGAAAAGTCGATCAAGGAACACTCCTAACCGCGAATTCCTTAAATGATTCGTGTAAATTCGCGGCAAGAATCCTGTGCTGGAATAGGCGCCCGTTTTACTCCTAAAAAGTTCACCCTGAAAATTCAACTTCAAGGTGAATCATGTTTATGATGTAAGGATCGTACATGATTCATATTCCACCCTCATTAAAACATCGCCGCTTTTTCTATCTCTGGTTGGGACAACTACTTTCCATCGCCGGGACCCAAATGCAGATCTGGGCATTGTTCTGGCATATCCGCAACCTGACGGATCAGCCGATCGCGCTCGGCGGGGTCGGGCTGGCGCGTATTCTGCCAATTATCATCTTTTC
>DASTJG010000261.1:0-7084 GCA_035716785.1 Anaerolineales bacterium | reverse complement strand
GCCAGCCGCGCCTCGGCGCCGAGCGGCGGAAAACCACCTGCAATAATGATCGTCACTGGAATGGTCAGGAGATACCCAACGCCCAGGAGGATCCCCGAAATTCCACCCACGCGAAAGATCCATCTTCCATCCATGTCAGTTGTGAGTTGCGTTTTTTCGTTCATTTTGTTACTCCTTGTCTGTTCTATTGACGAGTTCAACGCAATTGACCGAGATCAACGGCAGCCCCAGATCGCGTATTTTTTTCAGCAAGCCAAACAGGGCGGCCTGGTCGACAACCGGTCCGGTCAGGAGCGTGTCGCCGTTCTCTTCCAGAGTGACAGACATACCCGAAAACCAATCCGCCCACTGATGGTCCAGGTGGCCTTCGATCCTGATCTGATAGACAACTGGCTGACCTGGATCAGTTTTTGAATGAGATCGTTTGACATTATCTGTGTCATTATGTCTGGTCATACTTGCCCGTGGTTCTCGCTTGATACACCGGCAATATACCGAAGATAGGGTATTGACGAACAGATACTTAAGTATGGAGGTGAGGTATTGTTTTGGAAAAACAGTGAAATTGGGATTGCCTGGTTCTTTGTCCCCCACTTTCATTAAAGATTGCGTCCGGGCTACAACAGACCCAGTTCCCGGGCGCGGGCAACCGCCTCGGTTCGCCGCTGGACCTGCAGCTTGTCAAAGATGACGCGGGTATGTCCCTTGACCGTGCTCAAAGCGAGGAAAAGCCGTTCGCCGATCTCGCGATTCGAGAGTCCTTTCGCGATGAGCCGCAACACATCCAGCTCGCGCTGGCTCAATGGCTCGATGAGCGTATCGCCGGTTGGCTGTTTGATTTCAACCGAACCATTCGTATCAAACTGGGACAGCAATTTGCCCACGTACGCCCGTTGATGCAGTTCGTCCAACGCTTTGCCCTCCAAACTCCACGACAGGAGTTCCTGCATCGGCTTGCCAAGATCAAGAAAACTGCGAATGTAGTTCTCCGGCCCGGCAAGCGCCAGGGCTTGTTTGAGCGTTGTGATGGCGGAATTTGTCTCCCGTTGCGCGGATAATGCCAGCGCGTCAAGCAGGAGAAGGCGCATCACATTAAGCTTCAAGCCACTGGTCTGTGCATGTTCCAACGCAGGCTCGATCAAGGCACGCGCTTGTTTCAGACAGGAATCATCATGTGTGCCATGGTAAAGCGCGATCCGGGCTCGCGCGAGTATGATCGTAAGGGCATCCCGCGCACGGCCGGTTTGCAGACGCCACTCGGAATCGTGGTCCCGCTCCCATTGCTCGATGGCACGGAAATCTTCCTGCGCAATCCACAAACTGATTTGATACAGCGCAAGCATGCCCATATCATAGGGAGACGAATACGGATCACGTGCAGCCTGTTCCGCGCGATGGATCCATACGTTCGCCTCCTCCACCTGCCCGCGCGCCTGCTTCAACAACGCTGACAAGCCATAGGCAGGCACGAGCAGGCGCGGACTCTTCCACCAATCGCCGATACGGAAACACTCCTGCAAGGCGCTCGCCGCGCCCTCCAAATCGTTCCACTCGTAGAGCAGGCCGGCCCTGCCTTGTTGCACAAAACATAAAGCAAGGGAGGACTGGCCGCCCCATTTCTCCGCAAGTTCAATGGCCTGTTCGTACATTCTGGCGGCGCTGCGCAGATGGCCTTCAAGGCATTCATAATCTGCCAGATAGGCCAAGGCGATCAATGGAAGCGGGGCGTTTCCCACCACGCTGATGGAGGGAGACGTTTCACTCAGTTCATATGCCTCCCGGAAAGCGTTTTTGGCGGCGGCAATATCGCCGCTCATTTCTTCATAGGCCACACCCAGGGTGATCAAGATCCTGCAGCGGGGCGATGCCTCTTCCGGCGGTACGCGCGACAAGGCTTGCTGGGCTAGTGCATAAAATGCGGGTGAGTCGAAACGGCGCGCGGCGACCATCATGCGGATCACATACATTTCGCCCAGCAGTGACGGGGTTTCCTGGACGAGCGGCGTCAATTGATCCAACTGTTGTTCAGCGCGGTCCGATTGATTGGACATGAAGAGCGCCCACGCAAATGCCAAACCCAACCGCGGCCGGTCGTGCAAAACCTGGGGCGGGAACGCTTCGAACCAACCGAGCCGTGTGCTTGTTTCACCCGATAACCGCAACTCATCAAGTCGTTCCATGATCTCAGCGGCGCGAGTCCAATCCCTGGCGGTGATCGCGTGTGTGATCGCCTCGTAGAAAAATTTGTTTCCGGCATACCAGTCACTGGCGCGACGGTGGAGTTCGGCGATCTGATCCGGAAATGTGCGGGCAAGCCGAGTTCGCAGTAATTCCGCAAATAGATGGTGGTAGCGATACCAGCGGCGCTCATTGTCGAGTGAGATGATGAACAGGTTGGCGCGTTCGAGGGTTTCCAGCATCTCCTGCCCTTTGATGGAGGCATCGAGCAGGACCACGTCGCAAAGCGGAGCACACATCCGCTCGAGGATGGCGGTTTGCAGGAGGAAGGTCTGGATGGCTTGAGTTTGTTTGTGCAAAACCTCTTCAAGCAGGTAATCGAGCACAAAGCGATGACTGCCGGTGAACGATCGAATGAAACCGGCCGTGTCTTCAAGCCCCTGCATGGAAAGGGCAGCCAGCTGCAGTCCGGCGATCCAGCCTTCGGTGCGGGTTTCCAGCGCGGTAATGTCTTCGGGCGGGAGATGCAGCCCCATCGTCTGGTTGAGAAATTCAGCCGCTTCCAATTCGGAAAACCGCAGATCTTTGTCGCGTAATTCAACCAATTGATCGCGGGCACGCCACCGTGCCAGGGGCAGGTCGGGGTCTTCACGCGAGGTAATGACCAGATGCATGCGCGGCGACAATCGCTCGATGAGAAAGGCGAGGGCGGCGTCAACCGGTTTCGAATCGAACGCGTGATAATCATCCAGAACGAGGATGAGATCATGTGGGATCGCGGCGATCTCGTTCAACAGGGATGCCAGAATGGATTCGATGGGGGGCGGCTGGGGAGATTGAAGCGCCAGCAACGCTCCCTCTCCGAGATCCGGAACGATCCTTTGCAGGGCTGCGATGAAATGCGACCAGAAGCGGGTTGGGTCGTTGTCCTCCTCATCGAGCGAGAACCAGGCAACCGGTTGGCCGCGCCCGCTCACCCATTCGCTCAGAAGCGTGGTTTTCCCAAAGCCCGCGGGCGCCGAGACGAGCGTCACGCGTCGCGTGCGGCGCAAGCCCTCATCCAACCGCTCGATCAGGTGCAGGCGATGGACAATATTCCCGCGAAGTGGGGGAATGTAAAACTTTGTGGTCAGGATGGGGAGGGCCACGATTCAATTATAAAACACGCCCAGCCTCCGCCCCAGAGGCTGGGCGAACCAACAACGGGTTCACATGGTACTGGCCCACCCACCTTGCAATAAACGAGATCGAGTTATGTGCCCTGTTCCATCCACTTCCATGCGTTCCAGATGATGAGCGCCAGACAGAGAACTTCAACAGCCGCTATGAAAATGTAGTGAGGATATGACGCTCCGGGGCCTACAACGAACATGATCGTAATGATGGCGGTAATGATATTGAGCCAACGATTCAATCCGTACTTCAACACACGGGAAAGGATGATCATCGCGATTGAGATCTCCATCATGATAGCGCCGCCCAGCATCAGTTGAGGGATTGAGGCACCGGTGCTGGCTGAGGTTTTCACCACTTCCTCCGTTGCTCCGGGGATGTACAGTGAAAGGATGTCCGCTTTCAACATATTGATCATGACAACGATCCACAGGGTTGAGAGCAGGACTCTCGTGTCCAGCTTTTTGAAGGTATTTGCGTTTGCGTTCATTTTTTCTCCTTTTGCACTCGAACCTGGTCGGTTCGACCTGAATCAACACGCGTGAATATACCGGCGGGGAGACGCCGTCGTTAGAACCAAAAGTATTGTTTTGAGTATTGTTTGGGGTGTTAGAGCAAGCCCAGCTCGCGGGCGCGCGCCACGGCTTCGGTGCGGCTCTTCGCCTGCAGTTTGGCAAAGCTGCGCAGGTTATGTCCCTTGACCGTGCTCAGCGCAACGAAAAGGCTCCGGGCGATCTCCTGGTTGGAAAGTCCCTGCGCGATGAGACGCAGCACTTCGAGTTCGCGTTCGGAGAGCGGTTCAATTAAAGGATGAGGGTTAAAGGATGAAGGATGAATATTTTGAGGTTGCGTGATGACCGAAGAAATTTTTTTTGCGTACTCTTTTCGATATCCATTGCCGAGTTTGGATAGCAATTCCTTCATCGGCGCGCCTTCTGCGGCGAAGATGCGCAGGTATCCTTCAGGCTCGGCGAGCGTCATGGCTTGCTCAAGAGACTTGAGCGCCCTGGCGATTTCTCCCTTTGCATGGAATGCAAACGCCTGCAAAATGAGAATCTCAATCCGGCTGCGGAGGCGGCTCTGTTTCTCTGCCAGTTCCAACTGACGATCCAACAGTCCAAGCGCATCGAGCCAACGTTGTTCATGGGGATCGTTTTGATATTCGGCAAGCGCGATTCTTGCCAACGTGAGGCGCTCGAATTCGTGCAGGTAGTCAGCCTCATCGTTCAAGGAAAGACTGCTCTTGTACGCCCATTCCTGCGCCTTCAACAAATTCCCCTGCTTGAGATAAATGCAGGCTTTTATGGCGTCCACAGGGCGCAGGTTGGGAGTGGGGGTGCGGACGTATAAGCGCAGCGCTTCATCCAGCAGGTCGAGGGCATTATCCAGGTCGCCCCCGGATTCCTTCAAAAGCGCCTGGGTCAAACTCTTGCGGTATGCCCAGTCCACGATTGTGGTCTGTCTGCCGAGTTCAAAGCTTGTTTGCAAATGCCGCTCGGCGCGTTCATCCTCCCCCATTTCGTGATACAGCATCCCCAACCCCAGATGATGATGCGCCGTGTGTCCTTCTGCATTGTGGGCGGCGGCGAGATCGAGCGCCTGATGGTAGGTTTGGAGCGCATCGCGCAATCGCCCTTGCGCGATCAGAATATCCGCCTTTCCAAATGCGCCTGCGATGGCAAAGAATAACTTTCCCGCCTGTTTTGAGGCTTCAATCCAGTCACTCACCAACTCGCAGGCACGATCCAGGTTCCCATTTGCCCAATACGTGCCCATCAAGAGAGTGGAGACTTGCGCATATATAAAATCGTTTTGATCGGGCAAAAGATCGAGCGCGGTTTCGGCATACTTTACGGCTTCGGAAAAACGACGCTGGCTTTGAGCGTTGTAGGCGCGTACAAAGGCGATCCGCGCAGGCAGGGTTTGAAACTGCCCTTTTTCCATCACGATCATTTCACTTGATGGGAGGATGAGGCAATGCTCGGCATCGCGCAAACTGGATTCGCTGGCATCCACATTGCCTGCATCCATGTGTGCCCAGCCGATCTGAGTGCACAGAACCGGACGAACACGCCTCACACCCGCCGGCAGTTGGTCCACCCACCCAAGCCAGGCGCCCGTCTGAAAACTTTCCTCCATGGCCTGCCAGGCCGACTCTACCAACCGCGCAGCGCGGTCAACATCGCCGGCGGCGAGGGCATGATGAAATGCCTGGGCAATATCCCCATTCGCCTCCAGCCACTCACTGGCATGAATGTGAACCCGGGCGATTTCCTTAGACGCCGTCTTAAGCATAAACCGCTGGCGGAGCAGGTCACGGAAGAGATGATGGTAGCGATACCACTTGCGTTCATGATCGAGCGAAATGACGAACAGGTTGGCGCGCTCCAGGCGTTCCAGCATCTCCTGCCCGGGAACGGTTGAATTGCGCAGGATGGCATCACAAAGTGGACCACACATCCGATCCAGGATGGAGGTTCGCAGAAGAAAAGTCTGTATATTATCAGGCTGCTTGTGCAGGACTTCTTCAATCAGATAGTCAAGCACAAAATGGTGGCTTCCGGTGAAGAATTGGATGAAACCGGCTGTATCTTCAAGTCCCTGCATGGAAAGGGCAGCCAGCTGCAGTCCGGCAATCCAGCCTTCGGTGCGGGTTTCCAGCGCCGCGATGTCTTCAGGCGGGAGGTGCAATCCCATCGTCTGATTGAGGAACTCAGAGGCTTCAGATTCTGTAAACCGCAGATCTTTGACGCGCAATTCGATCAACTGCCCGCGGGCGCGCAATCGCGCCAGAGGCAGGTCGGGATCCTCTCGTGTGGCAATGACCAGATGCATCTGCGCCGGCAGTCGTTCGATAAGAAATGAGATGGCATCATCAATTTGTTTGGAATCAACCTCGTGGTAATCATCCAGGACGAGAATGAAATCATCCGGGATCAATATGAGTTCATTGAGCAGGGATGTCAGAATTGATTCGATTGGCGGAAGTTGAGGGGATTGAAGCGTGCTTAATAAGCCCTCTCCAGCGTTTGCAATCATTGTCTGTAAGGCGGCAATGAAATGCGACCAGAAACGCGCGGGGTCGTGATCCCCCTCGTCGAGCGATAGCCACGCGGCAGCGCCACTGTAAGCGACGATCCACTCGCTCAAGAGCGTGGTCTTCCCAAAACCTGCCGGGGCAGAGATGAGGGTCAATTTGCGGTGCAGACCCTCATCCAACCGCTCGGCCAGGCGGGATCGGAGAACAATGGTGGCGCGAGGTGGAGGGATATAGAGTTTGGTGGCTAAAATTGCCACAGACATAATGCGATTATAAACACATTTTTTGTCATCGTTTCAATTGCTGGTCGGATTTTCACTTTTACTCCTTGTCCAGAACTCACTGAATGTGATTATGAAGTACTCAATAAGGGAAAAAGGTCACTAGGTGGTGGTATCATCGCCCCATGACGACAGCCACCGCCCAAGCCTTCGCGAATATCGCGTTCACTAAGTACTCACGCTGGATACACAATTGAACTAACGGCAAGGCTTGTTTTGGGGACAAATCTCTCCTAGCTGATGTGCTTTTTTCCAGCCAACCAGAAATATACAAATTGCATGAGACCCAACACGGGGCAGGCTTTACAGCTTGCCCTGTTTTTCACCGAAGCATCTGCCGTGCCGATTGGAAATCCTGGGTTGCCTTTTGAAATCTATACCGCACTCGGTCATAAATTGCGCTTTTTTAGAA
>DASTJG010000260.1:0-3684 GCA_035716785.1 Anaerolineales bacterium | reverse complement strand
CCATAGTTGATTGGTTCACTCATCCGCTGTGGAACTTCTAAACGCTTATGAGTCTCTGCTCCTAGTTTCTCCCAATACTCATTTCTATCCTTTACGCCATAAACCCATTCATCCAAATACTGTTTTGTGGCTTCGGGTGACTCGCTGACCTTATCCCAGGCAAGATAAAACTCATTATCGCGGTCGTAGTAACCCTGGGCGTAGCTGGGATGACAGGCAAACGGCACATGGCATACCGCACTGACAACGATACTGGGGATCATCGTCCGGTTCGGGTCCGAACGGATGATGGCTTCGTCCACGATCTCTTCCGCGGTGAGAATAACTTTCTTCGCTGCGAACGCGGCTTCCTTTTGCTCGCCGATGATGCCCCACAAGTGGGCGTTCCCTTCTGCGTCGGTGCGCTGCACATGGACAATGGCCACATCTGGGTTGAGCGCCGGTACCACGATCACATCCTTCCCGCCGAACGGATCGGGGATGCGCCTGATGTTCGGGTTGGCCTGCTCCAGGTCGATGGCGCCGGTTTGGTTCATCGGCAGGAACGGCAGCCCTGAGGCTCCCGCTTGCAAGCGCGTGATCATGCCAAAGTGGGAGTACTCTTCCCATTCGAGTTTGCCCTGTTCGATGGCAGAGCGGACGATGCGAAGTGAGCCCACGCCAGGATTGCCCATGTAGGAAAAGATCACTTTGCGCGCACAGCCTGCTGCGACCATCTGGTCATAGATCAGATCGGGTGTGGCGCGGGCAAGTGTCAGATCCTTCTTTCCCTGACGGATCATTTCGTGCCCGGCGGCGAAGGGGATGAGATGGGTGAATCCTGCCGCGTAAACAATATCACCATCGTTCACATAGTTGGCAATGGCTTCTGAGAGAGGAACGAGTTTGGTCATTACTTCTTTCCCTGGTCCTGTTGTTTTGGTTTTGGCATAAGTCTCTTGACGATGCTGAATCTTCCGCTTGCAGGAGTTGCCTTTTTGAATTGACCGCGAAAAACAAATCCAAGGATGACGAGAATAAGACCCCAGCAAAAATACTCGAACGTCGTTTGTTTTGCGACTTCAGAAAGGAAAAAGAACACCAGCAGCCCAATGCCTATTAGCAAAAAGAATGTGCCGATGCGGGCAACGAGTTCCTTGCGATCAAATCCTTGCGGTGCACCCATGTTGTTCTCACTTATTGTTGGGGTCTTCTTGCCGAAAACAGAGTCCTTCGGAAGGGATAGAACACAGGATGGTCAGGCAGCGCGTTGCGCATCTTTGCACGGATGGCGTTGACAAATTCTTCCTTGTGTTCCCCCAGTCGTTCGAAATAGGGGACAAGCGCGGTGCCTGAAATCCATTCTACCACCGCGTCCGCGTCCTCCAATACGTGGGCATAAACCTTTTCAAAAACGATAATATTTTCAGCGCCACACTCGAAGAAGATACGCGCGTACTCGTCAATGGAGAGAACCGGCGCGTAGCGTTGAAAGCCCTTCAAAATGGATCGGAACGGTTCTGCGTTGGCCGTCTCCCGATAGATTTGATGGGAGACGTGATTGTGATTGGATGGGACCTGTACGGCGATCTGCCCGCCCGGGGCCAGCCGCCGGTATAGACGCGGGATCAGGTCTGCATGATTCTCCGACCATTGCAACGCGGCATTGCTGAAGATGAGATCCCATTCGCCCGATAATGCAGCCTGATTTCCCTGCTCGAACCTCAAGCCTTGGCTTGCGAAGGCAGTAGCCTTTTCGAGCATCTGTACGGACGAGTCGAGTCCGGTCACGTTGCTGCCCGGCAGGGCATCCGCAATTTGGCGCGTCAATTCGCCGGTGCCGCAGCCTAAATCGACGACTTTTAAATTCGGGCGCTTTTCCACCAGCGCGAGCAAATCGAAAAATGGCGCGGAACGCTCGGCTTGAAATTTATGATATTGTTTTGGATCCCAGGGCATAGTAAATGTGGTTAAAATACCCCTCTCCCATTCGCGCTGAGCGGAGCAGCGTAGACGAAGCGGGGAGAGGGGATAGGGATAAGGGGTTACTTGCGCTTTGCAGTCTTTTTTGCAGCTGTCGTTTTCTTAGGCGCAGCAGCTTTCTTCGTTGCCTTCTTCGCTCCATTGGCTTTGGCAGGCTTGACCAGTGTGCGGATCTGTTCATGCATGTAAAGCTGCACGTAGTAATAACCGCCACCGTTCTTACCGCTCGAACCGGAGCCTTTCCAGCCGCCGAAGGGCTGGAAGCCTGGCCACGCGCCCGTCGTTGCGCCCTGTGGACGGTTGGCATAGGTCACACCGGCTTCGATGTTATCGTAGAACCAATCGACCTCTTTGGCAGAGCCATAAAAGCCGGCGGTAAGACCGTAGTTCACGTTGTTGGCGATCTTCATGGCCTCATCGAGGTTGCCGACCTTGCCAATGGTGGTGATGGGCAGGAACATTTCATATTGCCACAGGCGATGCTCATACGGCAGGTCGGTGACAAAGGTCGGTTCGCAGTAAAAACCCTTATCGAAGATGCCGCCTGTCTTCACATGCCCGCCGGTCAGGAACTGTCCGCCAGCCTGGCTAATCTCCTCGTTGAAATTCTTGAAATCGTTGTACGAGCTTTGATTGATAACCGGACCCAGATAGGTGGTGCGCTCGGTCGGGTCGCCGATCACGAGTTTCTCGGTCCTTTCCTTTAGCTTGCCAATCATTTCCTCATACACAGGCTCTTCGATCAGCACGCGCGAGTTCGCCGAGCATTTCTGTCCCTGTAAACCGAATGCTGAGCGGACAATTCCAGTCGCGGCATCGTCAAGATTTGCGTGGCGCGAAACGATCGAGGGATTCTTGCCGCCCAGTTCGAGGATGATCGGGCGAATATAGTTGCACTCTGCAAAATCGCGATGCAGCTTCATGCCCACATCAAAGGAACCGGTAAAGGTGATGCCATCCACGTCTGAGCATTCCACGAGCGCCTGCCCCAGAGTGGAGCCGGGACCGGTGACGAAGTTCACTACACCGTCCGGGATGCCGGCGTCGCGCAAACATTCAGCGTAGAGGCGGACGATCCAGGCAGTATCCGTTGCCGGCTTGATCACGACCGTATTTCCAGCGACGAGCGCCGCTCCCGTGGGTCCGCCGGTTAACGCAAACGGGAAGTTGAACGGGCTGATGATCACCCACACCCCATAGGGATGCAGATAGGAAGTGTTGGTAGAGTCGTATCCAACCAGCGGATCCCTGCCCAGCGGCTTGATGAAACCGTCATTCTCCTCCATCATTTGCGCGGAGAAATACATAAGGTCGGCTGTCTCCTGCACGTCGCCGAGCGATTCCATGCGGTTCTTGCCGACCTCAAGTGCCATTGCCGCGCCCAGTTCAAAAATACGCTTCTCGATGATCGAAGCTGCCTTGCGTACCAGCTGCACACGCTTCTGCCAGGGGGTGCGTCTCCAGGCTGGGAATGCTTTGCGGGCCGCCTCCAGTGCCATGTTGGCCTGGGTGGCGTTTCCCTTCTGCATCACTGCCAGCACCCAGTCGGTATTCACGGGAGAACGGTCTTCGTACCTCTCATCGGCAAAAACGTCCTTACCATCAATGATCATTCCATATTCCTTGCCGAGATTCGCCTTGAGTTTTGCCACAGCCTTATCAAAACCCTTGTGAAGTTGCTCCGGTGGATTGAACATCGTCGAGTATGTAAGTCTGAAATTA
>DASTJG010000259.1:0-2234 GCA_035716785.1 Anaerolineales bacterium | reverse complement strand
GGCGGCAACTTGGCCTCGATGCGCAAGGCGATCAAGCACGGCCAAACACTTACAATGTCACCCATTACTGATCCCGGAGAAATCCAGGTCGGAGACCTTGTTCTTGTCCAGTGGCACCAGGGCGACATCTTTCACATCGTGGGAGATATTCAAGGCGAACAGTACCTGATCGTCAACAGTCTGGGCAAGGAGAACGGTTGGGTAGCGGCAAAAGACATCCTGGGCAGGGTCACCCAGATCGTCGAGCCGGAGCCGCGCCCCACGGTACCTGTTATGCTGGATCGTCTGGACGCCGCGTATGATAATCTATTAAAAGTCGAGCATCCTACTGGTGATGACGCGCAGCGCCTGCTCGGTATTGTCGAAGATCTATTCTGGTATGCCGATCGGATCGGCGCGGCACGCTGGTACGAAATGCCCCGGGCCAATAAGTGGAGCTTCGAACAGAATCTGTGGCGGCTGACCAGGCAGGCGGAACAGGGACTCGCGCCCGTCCCGGACCGCATTCATTATTTCATCGATTGCGGCAAAGAGTGTGTCGGGCTGGTCAGTGAGATCTACGCCCTGTTCGAATACCACGCTCTGGAAGAGAAATTGGAAGAGGAAAAAGACGAGTAATTGGTAGCGGCCAGCAAATTTCTGATTGATGGGATTATTGTTAATGGATTAGACGTAACCGGGATCATACAAATGAAAAAAACAATATCCACCGAGCTAACGAGCGCGAATATCACAAAAGTTACAACTCTACTTGCTGATGCGCCAGGGGGATTAGAGAGGTTAAGCAAAGGACTTTCCAGTGAAGAACTATGTCTACCGCTCGGCTCCGGCGAACGCTCCTTCACACAAGATCTGGCGCACTTGATCCATTCCGAAGCCCGGTTCTCCGAAGCGATCTACCTGGCCCTGCTTGCGGATGAACCGTTCTTCCCCGACATCCACTCGGAGCGACAGTGGGGCAAACTGCTGAGATTCGACCTGTTTCCATTTCCAGATTTACTGACCTATTTCAAACTGCGACGGCATGTTTTACTGCGCGTCCTGGCTTCACTGACAGAGGAGCAATGGGCCCGAACGATCCGGGAGGAGGGGAAAAAGCGCCAGGAATCCGTTTACTGGCGGGCACGCTCCCTTGCCATGCACGAACTTGAGCATCTATCCGACCTGCAAAGCAAACTTGAAAAAGCGAATTTGCTTTAGATCGTTTGAATGATGAGAGTGAACAAACATATGTCAGCAATCGAGTCTATTCTCTGGCGCGGCTTGGTCCTGCCTGGTCATGAATCCTGTCGGTTGTTTTCCGGGGGGTCACACTGGCATTTGGAAGGAACGGCAGTATTCCTGCACGAGGGACAGCCCTGCCGGCTGGATTACCAAATCCTCTGCGACGAAGCCTGGCAGACCCTGTCCGCGAATGTGAAAGGCTGGGTAGGGAATAACGTGGTCAACATCAGAATTGGAACAGATACCGCCGGATACTGGTGGCTGAATGAAGTCGAGCAGCCGGAGGTAGAAGGCTGCATCGATATCGACCTCAACTTCAGCCCGTCGACGAACCTTCTGCCCATTCGTCGTCTCCATTTGGCAATCGGAGAAGCAGCCGAGGTCAAGGCTGCCTGGCTGCGTTTCCCGAGCTTCACGCTGGAGCTGCTCCCGCAGCAATATCGCCGCCTGGATGAAACCACTTATCGATATGAAAGCGCGGGTGGCCAGTTCGTCGCGGAACTCAAAGTGAATCGATCCGGTTTCGTGGTTGATTATCCGGGCATCTGGCAAGCGGAGGCTGTCACTGGTTGATCGAGACGAAATCACCCACTCAGGAGTAATTTATGACATTCCCCTTTGCTCAAGAAAACACTGCATCCCGCCAGCGCCTGGAGACCCTTGTTCACAAACTGACCGATCAGGACCTCGCCCGCTCCACAGACTATGGCTGGACGATTGCCGCGCTGTTAGCTCACATCGCCTTCTGGGACCAGCGCATGCTCGTCATTTTGAATCGCTGGAAGGAAACGGGCTTCGACCCCTCCCCCATCGACTCGGCTGCGGTCAATGACGCGCTCAAGATTTTGTGCCATGCCCTCGACCCGCGCCGGACTATCGAGCTTTGCCTGTCCTCCGCGGAAGCACTGGATGCCGAACTCGCGGCGCTCACGCCTGAGTTTGTGAAACAGGTCGAGGAACACATCGAGGCTACCTCCACACAGTTCCGCATGAACCGGTCCCTGCACCGC
>DASTJG010000258.1:0-7038 GCA_035716785.1 Anaerolineales bacterium | reverse complement strand
CGCATCATTATTGAGAACATCAAAGCGCGCGCTCATTTTCTGGTTCTTCTGGCTCCCTCGGCACTGGAGCGCTGTGACGATCCAAACGACTGGCTGCGGCGTGAAATCGAAACTGCCATAGAATACAAACGAAATATCGTTCCCATCATGCTGGAAAGCTTCGATTTCGGGAATCCCGATGCGGTAAAAGTTCTGACTGGCAAACTTGCGACATTGAAAAAATACAACGCCTTGCGCATTTATGCCGATTACTTCGAAGAAGGAATGGCGCGCTTGCGCAATCGCTATTTGAATGTGGCGTTGGACGCCGTGCTTCATCCCGTATCACAGGCTGTGCAGCGAGCAACACAAAAACTACAGTTTGTAGCAAACAATGCCCAGCCTGTGAAACAGAAGGAATTAACTGCAAGTGAATGGTTCGAAAAGGGATTGAGTGCAGGGAATTTTGATGAACAGATTCGCCATTACTCCGAAGCTATTCATCTCAAACCGGATTATGCAGAGGCTTATCTCAGCCGCGGCTTCATCTGGGAAGCCAAAGGAAATGTAGACAACGCGCTCGTCGATTACAAAAAAGCAATTTCTCTCCGGGGAGATTATGGTTTGGCATTCATATCACTCTATAGTTTGCTGCAAAAGCTTGGTAATAACATAGAAGCAATGAAGTACGAGCAGATTGCACGTGACTTCCTACAAAAGGAAAATGAGTATAACCAGGCTTGTTTCGAAGCCATGCATGGAAACACAGAGAAGGCATTGGCACTCCTCAAAATCGGTTTGGAGAAAAACCAGGCGACGAAGGAATGGGCGCAGCGGGACCTTGATTTCGAAAACCTGCGCGATGACCCGCGCTTCAAGGAACTTGTTGATGAATAGGAGCCGCACATGATGGGGCGCATCGAAAAGACAGTCTTCATCAGTTATCGTCGCACGAATTTACCGTGGGCATTGTTTGTTTATCAAAACCTAACAATACATGGCTATGATGTTTTCTTCGATTACCAAAGCATTGATAGTGGTAATTTTGAAAGCGTGATTCTTGACAACATCAGAGCAAGAGCACATTTCATTGTCATTCTTACACCTTCCGCACTTGACAATTGTAATAAACCTGATGATTGGTTGCGACGCGAAATTGAAACGGCAATAGAAGAAAACCGAAACATTATTCCATTTATGGTTGAGAATTTCGATTTCGGCAGCCAGGCAGTTAAGAACACATTAACAGGCAAGCTCAAAACTTTAAGCACTTACAATGGACTACCTGTACAAAACGCTTATGTATTCGAAGCCATGGAACGATTGCGAAATCGGTTCCTGAACAAAGCCTTAAGTGACGTCCCTAAAGCTATTTTACAGGTCAATGCACGAAAAATAACTGAAACGCAAAAAGCGGCTGCCAACAATGCACCTTTGGTGGATGTCGAAAAAGAGTTTGCGGATACGCCGATTGAGACTTTAGATCTCTCAGCAAGAACATGGAATACATTGAGCCGTTTAGGAGCTAAAACAGTTGGGGATGTGCTCAACTTACTGGAAGAAGGCGAGTCAGGAGTACCTTCAATACGTAATTTTGGAGAATCAAGTCTCGATCAGTTGCGCCAGCTGATGCAAGAAAAAGGCTACTTGAAAGATGATTGAAGGTTTCAGAGGATGAACGACTTGACATACCAGTCGAAATTGTAGGGGCGAGTCTGAGACTCGCCCCTACTGTTTATTTTTGGTTTGTTTCTGAATTTTCCAACATCCTTGGCGAAATCAAGCTCAAGAAAAGCGCCAACAGCCCAACACTCGCAATTCCTCCAACCGCAAACATCGTGCGGATACCCCATAGTTCCGCTACAAAGCCTGCCAGCAATGCCCCAATGGGACCGATCCCCCAGCTGACGAAGCGGCTGGCGCTGTAGACCCTGCCTAGTAAGTCGCCAGGCACGAGTCGCTGGCGGATCGAGGCGACGAGGATCACCCAGACGCTGGCACCCAGCCCGGCAAAAAACGCCGCCGCGCCCACCGCGAACGGATTCGTCGTCAGAGCGGGGATGCCCACCAGCAGGATCGTGCCGACGAAGTCCAGAACCAGGGCGCTGCGCGTGCCCAGGCTCTTTTGCAGGCGCTCACAGACCAGGGATCCCAACAGTCCGCCAATGGCCATGGCAGTCAGGAAGACACCGTACTCGAATTCACTCAGTCCCATGGGACCGGGCCGCACCGCGTAGAGTACGATCAGCGCGCCCCAGCCGGACCAGAAGAGGTTCATCGAGGCGGTGAACAGGGTCAGGTCGCGGAGGAGGCGATCCCGCCAGAGAAAGCGGAGTCCTTCCGTGATGTGCCGCCATCCCGGCTTGTCGGTTTGTGTCTCTTTTTGAGAAGGGACATGGAACGTCCCGCGCATCAGGATCAGTGCAAATCCGGCCACGAGGTACATCAGTGTGCTGGAGCCGGTCGCGATGGCAAATCCCAGCCCGGCCAGATAACCTGCCAGTGGTGGGCCGACGAATGTATTGGTCACGGTCTGCGCGGCGGTGAGACGGGCGTTTGCCCAGGTAAGGCGTTCCTGCGAGACAACGGACGGCACGATGGACGTCAGTGCCGTATCCACAAGCGTTTCACCGATGCCCAGCAGCAGCGCGGCGACGTAAAGCATCGGCAGGGAAGCAGTTCCCGTCATCACTGCCAGCGTCAGCAAAAAGAGGATCACGAGGCGGCCGCCATTGACCCAGAGCATCACCTTACGCCGGTCCGAACGGTCGACGATGCTGCCGGCCTGTAAGGCAAAGATCAGCCACGGCAGACTCGTCATGACGCCCAGCAGAGCGATCTGGGAGGGAGACCGGGTGAATTGAGTTGCCAGCAACGGCAAGGTGACCTGGTACAGCCCATCCCCCAGATTCGAAAAACTATTCGCGCTCCATACTTTCCAAAAGTTCGTGTTGGAAGAATAGCTCTCCTGGGCGGAGGCGATCACTTTCTCATTTATAGGGCTGGTTTCCATGCGCCGCATCCTTTACCACTAAAATTGATTTCGATGGTAAAATCATATCCGAAAGGACTTTACCTGTCAATACCGTTTTGGTGGTAAATATGAATGACACAACTCGAACACTGGAAAATCTGGAATTTGTCGGCGGAGCGGCGTGCCTGGATTTCGCCAATACGACCAATTCACGCCTGTACCCGGAGCATGATTATTTGATGCAATATTCAGATCTAGTGGACTGGGTAAACAAAGCAGGACTGCTCTCCCCCGCACAGACAAGTCAATTGCAAAAGCAGGCAAAGCAAAACCCTGAAGCGGCAGGGAAAACGTTAGCAGCCGCGCGAACGCTCCGGGAATTGTTTTACCGACTTTTCTCGAATGCAGCCAAAGGTTCCGAGCTGGATAAGAAGGATATGGGGGCATTCATTACCTCTTACGGCGATGCAATTTCACACGCTTTGCTCATCAGGCATGAGGATCACTACACGACGACCTGGAAACTCGATGAGTCACTCGACGCCGTGTTGTGTCCGATTATCTACTCGGCAGGCGAATTGCTCCTATCGAAAGAACTGACTCAGGTGAAGGAATGTCCCGGCTGCGGCTGGTTGTTTTTGGACACGTCGAAGAACCAGAGCCGGCGCTGGTGCAGCATGAATACCTGTGGGGCAAGAGACAAAATGCGCCGATACCACACAAAACAACGCAAAAAGAAGTAGGGACGAGTCTTCGCGAAGCACCGCTGAAAGCGGCAGACTCGCCCGTACATTATTCATACAAATGCATTCTTCTCAAGATTCCACTCGTTAAGCTGACCGTCATCCTGCGCAGCAGCAAATGGCGCATGACAAAACTGGAAATTCGATTCATGTCCCCGTTCAACGCGCACAGCGGAAGCCAATGCTGCTGCTGAATTTAGCTGGTTCCAGGCCGTTACGGTTCGATGTGTGAAACACATCCTGGTTGGCAGCGACCCAGGAGCCGCCGCGCAGCACTCGCATGGGTGTTTCCTGTGTACTTTCCAACGGTCCCAGCGGATTGTTCAAAGGTGAATCACGATAGTACAGCGGATCGTACCAATCGGCGACCCACTCCCAGACATTCCCTGCAAGATCATAGATATCGTATGGACTCTTGCCGGCCTCATAACTGCGGACCGGCGCGGTGTCGCCATAGCCATCGTCCGCGCTCACGTCCGAGGTAGTCTCCGGGTTATTCCTGTCGGCAAAATTCAGTCGTTTGTGTGTCTGCACGTCCCAGTCATTACCCCAGGGGTAAACGCGTCCATCCTCTCCGCGGGCAGCCTTCTCCCACTCCGCCTCAGCTGGCAGTCGTGCTCCTGCCCATGCACAATATGCGTTTGCCATACTCCAGTCAACGAAAATGACAGGATAATCTGCATATTTATCATTGCCATAGTAGTTCGCTCGCGTGTAAGAACCTGTTTCGATAGGTGACATACAGGAATCAGATCCAACACAGAGGGCATACATGGCATTGGTAACTTCTGTCTGGTCCATCCAAAAGGCATCCAGATCCACTTCATGAACCGGTCCTTCATCCGCCTCCCCCTCTTCACTGCCCATCATGAATTTCCCTGCAGGAATGTCTACCATGACCATACCATCTGACTGACGCAGGCTGGTTTCAAAAGCGATGTGAGTTGGCTCGACTGTATTTGCCGATGTACTGGTCGCAGTAGGGATTGCGGTATTGCGGGAAGTTAATATAGCTGTTGGAGATACCCTGGTCGAAGTCGCTGGCAGGCAGCCTGCCAACACGCTGAACGCGGCAGGAATGGCGAGCCAGCAATGAATCAGCCGCGACCTTTTCATTGCACAGACTAATATCGCCCTCTCGATACCACCGCCTCAGGATTCGCCAAATCTTTCTCTCTTGCGGGAAATACCTGCACTGCACAGGCTTTGAACTCGGGAATCTTGGCCTGCGGGTCGAGCGCGTCGTTCGTGAGCAGGTTGGCCGCTGCTTCGGCAAAATGGAACGGGATGAAGACGACACCCACAGAGGTCTTCTCGGTGACCGTGGCCCGCAGCACCACCTCCCCGCGTCGACTCTGGACCCGGACCGGGTCGCCGTTGCGAATGCCGTGGATCTCCGCGTCGGCGGGATGGATTTCCACGCGCGCCTCGGGATAGGCTTCGTCGAGGACCGAGTTGCGCGTCATCGTGCCGCCGTGCCAGTGCTCGAGCACACGTCCCGTTGTGAGGATGAACGGATACTCGTCGTCAGGTTCTTCCATGATATGGACATAATCCAGCGGGATGAACTTGCCGCGCCCGCGCGGGAAGGAGTCTTTGAAAAGCGTCGGCGTGCCGGGATGAGTCAGGTCAGGCACGGGATAGATCAATCCGACCTTGTCGATGCGCTCATAGGTGATGCCCGCGTAATCCTGATTCACGCTTGCCATCTCGCGCAGAACTTCTTCCGGCGAGGAGTAATCCCATTTGACGGTCGGACGCCCCAGCCGGGATTCGATCCGCTTCGCCAGGTCGCAGATGATCTGCCAGTCGGGGCGCGCCTGTCCGCGCGCGGGGTGCGCGGCCCGGACGCGCTGGACGCGCCGGTCGGTGTTCGAGAACGTCCCATCCTTTTCGGCGAAGGGCGTCGCGGGCAGGAAGACATCCGCGAACGCGCCGGACTCGTTGATGAAGATATCCTGCGAGACGAGGAACTCCAGCTGCTGCATGTGCTCACGCGTCACATTGAGGTTCGGCTCAGACATCATCGGGTTCTCGCCCATGATGTAGAGGGCTCGCACGCCGCCAGGATGCGCCTGCGAAAGGATCTCCGTGGTGGTCAAACCAAGTTTGCGTGAGAGTCCGCCCGGTTCGATGTTCCAGGTCTGCTCCCATTTCGCAGCGTTCTCGTCGTTGTCGACGCGCATATAACCGGGATAATGGAACGGCATCGCGCCCATGTCGCTGGCGCCCTGGACGTTGTTCTGCCCGCGCAGGGGATTCAGCCCCGTACCATCGCGTCCCACGTGCCCCGTGAGGAACGCCAGATGGATCAGCGCCAGCGCGGAGGCCGTGCCGTGCGAAAGCTGCGAGATGCCCATGCCCCAGTAAATGGCACCATTTTTCGCACCGGCATAGAGACGCGCCGCCTTACGAATATCTTCAGCCGGGACGCCGGAGATTTCTTCGGCATATTCGGGCGTGAACTTTTCAAGTGACTCGATGAAGTCAGTAAACCCTTCCGTGCGTTCCGCAATAAATTCATGATTAATGAGATTCTCTTTCACGATCACATGCGCCATCGCGCTGAAGACCGGAACGTTCGTGCCGGGCTTGAGCGGAAGCCACAACTCGGCAAAGTCCACCAGCTCGATGCGGCGCGGGTCCACGACAATCATCTTCGCGCCGTTCTGTCGCACCGCTTCCTTCATTTGCAGCGCGATGATGGGATGGTTCTCGCTGGTGTTCGAGCCAGTCACGATGAACACATCGTTCAGCATGACTTGCGAGGCGGTGTTGCTCATCGCCGAGGAGCCGATCGCCTGCTGGAGGGCCACCACCGATCCGGCGTGGCAGAGACGCGTGCAGTGATCCACGTTATTCGTGCGAAACAAAGCACGGTACATCTTTTGCAAAAGATAGTTGTCTTCGTTCGTAGCTTTGGCGCAGCAGTAGACGGCCATGGCATCCGAGCCGTCACGCCGGTAGATTTCCACCAGCCGGTCAGCCACATAATCGAGGGCTTCCCCCCATGAGACTTCGCGCCACTCGGAAAGATCAAACGCCTGGGTACGCTCTCCTGCCTTTTGCAGAGTTTTCCGGATCAACGGCGTCGTGACACGCTTCGGATGATAAACGTAGTCATAGCCAAAGCGGCCCTTCACACACAGGTTGCCGTGATTGACAGGCGAGTCAAACGGCGATGTGACTTTGAAGATGAAGTCATCCTTGACATGTAACTGTAAACTGCACCCAACGCCACAATAGGGACAGGTGGTAGTGACTATTCGGTCGGGTTTGATCATTGTGGTTCTCCTGACCCCACCCCTAGCCCCTCCCCGAAACGGGGATGGGAAGTCGTGG
>DASTJG010000257.1:0-2817 GCA_035716785.1 Anaerolineales bacterium | reverse complement strand
TGCCCGTGTCTCTCCGGAGCACAAGCTCAAGCTGGTGCAGGCACTCCAGGACCGCGGGAACATCGTGGCGATGACCGGGGATGGTGTCAACGATGCACCTGCACTCAAGAAGGCGGAAATCGGTGTGGCCATGGGGATTACTGGCACCGACGTCACCAAGGAAGCTTCCGATATGATCCTGCTGGACGACAACTATGCCACGATCGTCGTCTCTGTGAAAGAAGGCAGGCGGATCTATGACAATATCCGTAAATTCATCAAATACACGCTGACATCCAATGCCGGTGAAATCTGGGTGATGCTGCTTGCGCCGTTCCTTGGTATGCCGCTGCCTCTCACATCACTGCAAATCCTGTGGGTCAACCTCGTGACAGATGGCCTGCCAGGTCTGGCGCTGGCCATAGAGCCTGCTGAGCGACAGGTGATGCAGCGCCCTCCCTATCCACCCCGCGAAAACATTTTTGGGCGGGGGATGGCGCGCGATATCCTATGGATCGGCCTTTTGATGGGGCTGGTCTCTCTTGGCGTTGGCTACCTGTATTATCGGATGGATCCGTCTGTCTCGCCTGCGGTCTGGCAAACCATTACCTTCACCACGCTCACGCTGGCTCAGATGGGCAATGCTCTGGCTACCCGCTCGGATCGAGAAACATTGTGGCAAATTGGCCTGTTTTCAAACAAAGCCATGTTGGGTTCCGTGTTGTTGACGTTTGCCTTGCAAATGGCTGTGATTTATGTGCCTTTCCTCAACCAGGCTTTTTCCACGACTCCGCTCAGCCTGAAGGATTTGATGGTTAGCTTTGGTTTCAGCGTTATTGTCTTTCTCGCGGTTGAACTATTCAAGTGGATCCGGCAACAAAAGAAATAGATATTCTAGCTTATCGGATCGGCCTCGACTAAGTCGTGTCCCCCATCAAAATGGCGGTCACGTGGCAGTTTCCACCGACCCCAAAAGCCACGTTTAGGATTCAGTAGAGTTGTTTTGGCTGCAATCCCAGCGGTTGCTGGATTTGTTGAATCGCCTTGCGGCTTTGATTCTCAGGCCCATCTATTACCGTTCAGAATGAAACATGGTCTGACAGGCATCATAATCTTCCATTTCCCCCATCTAAAAACATTTATACAGCATTATACAGTTTTAGCACATCCACAAAGGAATAGTTTAGGCCTTTATCCTCATCGCATCTCACAACGCCATAGTGGTAAGTATCCGCCGCTCTAGGGAGTCCTACTCATAAATTCCAGGAGGGCCTCTTGCGCATGACGGTTGATGAGATCAAGATTGTCGGTCTCCAACGCCACTTGTTCCGCCTCCAGATGAGTTTTGATGATTCCAAGCAGGGCGCGCGTAAAATGGCGTCCGACCTTGCCTGAATCACGGATGAGCCAATCGACCGATCTTGTCGTGGGCGTTGGTTCCGACTTGGGCATTGGGCGCTGAAGCACGGCCGGCGTGAGCCGCTTGAGCGCACGCGCCCCTGGTGATTCGACAATGACACACGTTTCGCGCACGCCTACCAGGCGATGATTGAGGCCGAAAATCGGCTGGTACTGCATATGCGGCCATTCAGGCAGTGGCTGGGTATGCCACAGGGAGCTTCTCTCGTTGCGCAGACGCGGCCAATCTTTGTCAAGCTCTTCCAGGGCGGCCAGGTTATCGTGGTGGAACTCCCGGGCTAGTTTTCTTCCGGCCATCAGGCCCCGGAGCGTATGAATCATTTCCTCCTGCATCCGGTTAATTTCAAGCAAGGCGGCGAGGGCGTACGCTTCGCAGCCACTCGGTACAGCATTGAGGGAGAGCAGCAGGCTGATGGTGGCCTGGAGTTGGTCTGGCAAACCCTGCAGGCGCTCCACTTGCGGCTTGGCAACTTCACGAAGAGTGTCCAGGATGGAAGCGGGCGTTTCGCCGGTATCCATAAGATATGGAACTTTCCCGGAGGCGTCCCCCGCATTTCTCACCATTTCGATCAGCCGCGCATCATTGGGATAAGCGGCGGCGATCCGGGCAATCTTCGAGAATTCGCGCTCGCTGATTGAAGCGGATTGCAAACAGATGTCAACGAACGGAGGGGTGATATTGAGGATTGTGAAGTGCTCCGTGTTTACGTTCAACTTTGGCGATTCAGTTGCTGGCATACTTACCTCCGCGTGCTCAAGTCAATTCGACCAGGCCCTTCCGGCTGGATAAAAACCTCACAATTTCATTATTGGTCAGCGCGGTTAAAAAGCAAGCGGGACAGGTCGGAGTGATTAATTCCCAATAAACATTCTAAAACCTGGAGTGGGGAATGCGATTTGATTTGCGATCATACTTCGCTGTTTCGTTGGTCTGTATGACTTTCTTCTTCAGCCGCGTCCCAGCCCTGCCACCAAGAAGACGCCAATTCCATGTGTATGTTTCTATACGGGTTATAGACGCGCCGCCTGTTCTGTTCAAAGGCTGTTCTACCTGCAATGTATGCACGCGATCGCACAAGTCGGGTAATGATCTTAGGCGTCTTTTTCATTTTAATTTAATGATGGCCCTAGATAATCACATGACGGTCTTTGACTACGCTTTCCTCTTTGGCCTGGTCCCAGCCAGTCCACCAATCAGAGGCCAGTTTTTCGTGGTCTCCTATATACGGATTAAAAGCGCGCGACCTTTTCTCTTCAAAGGCTTGTCGCCCTTCAGCATATGCAAGCATCCTTTTCATGGAGGGAGTAATGTCAGAATTCTTGTTCATATCAGTGATAACCTTAAATGATTACACGGTTCTTTTTAACTACATTATCGATCTTGGCCTGGTCCCAGCCATTTATCCAAATGGACGCGAG
>DASTJG010000256.1:0-4909 GCA_035716785.1 Anaerolineales bacterium | reverse complement strand
TTCTCTTCATTCAGCTGCCCTTTTAGATACTCACTCATGAATTGTGAGCGGCGCAAACGCAAGGCCATGGAAGCGACAACTTTCAAGTCATCCGTGGTCACTTCGTTGCGTCCATCTGCGGCAGCGTAGGCACGGGCCGATTCAAACCATGTGATTTCTGCGCGTAGGGAATCGATCCCCATCCGCTGTACCAATTCGATCGCGGGATTAGCCACCTTATCCGGTATGAGGACTTTGGTCACCAGTTCGCGCGCACTGCGAATTTCGGAGGCCGCCGCTTCCATCTCAGCTGAAAACTGTCCCGTCATCTGACGCGGATTCGCCAGATAGGCCTGGACTCTGCGATAGGCTTCCAGCCGCTCTTCCGTATCCTCCAGCCCGCGCACGATCACGCGCAGACCGAAGCGATCCAGGATCTGCGGGCGCAGTCTGCCCTCTTCAGGATTCATCGAGCCGATCAGCACGAAGCGGGCCCGATAGCTTGCAGCGACGGGACCGCGCCGCACGGTGTAGGAGCCCTGCGCGGCGGCATCGAGGATCGAATCAATAATATCATCGCCGAGCAGGTTGATCTCATCGATATAAAGCAGGTTGCGATCGGCCTGCGCCAGGATCCCGCGCCGCACGCGCATCCGTTCGTGGAGCGCGGCACGCTCGTCGATGCCGCCCACCACGTCCTCGAGCTTCGCATTGAGCGGCAATTCGATCAAGCGGACTTTATCGGGAGCGGTAAGAGGTTGTCCCTCGCCGTATTTTTTTGCACAATCCGGGCAGACCGCGTTGATCCCGCCGGTCTCGATATCTTCGGGTAAACAGCCATAGAAACAGGTGCTGCGTTCGACCTGAGGCAGCAGATCAAGCAGGCTGCGGACTGCGGTGGTCTTGGCTGTGCCGCGCGGACCGACGAGCAGGATCCCACCGATGTTCGGGTTGATCAACCCGAGCAGCAGCGCCAGCTTCATTTCCTGCTGACCGACAATCGCAAGGAAAGGGAATGGCAGTGCCTCCGTGAGGATACCTTCCTCCGGCGTGAGCGGCGGAAGGGCCTTGCCTGCGACATAATCCACCAATTCGCGCAAATTGCGAAACGAGTGTGCGACGCGTTCTTTGGGTTCGGATGTTTCCGGGGGTTGGGTGAGTTCGGGTTCGGTCATGGTTGTTCGCTCAAGCCGCCGTCCTCGGCGACGCCCACAGGATGCTTCGCGAGGGACGCCGCCGAGCGCGAACTATTTTTGCTTCAATCTTCGTCCCTGTCGTTCCTGTGCCTGCTTCATCTTTTGTTTGTCTTCTTCGGTCTCGGCCTGCAGCGGCGGGACGGCAGTGGGTCTGCCATCATCGTCCAGAGCCACATAGACGAGGTAAGCAGTATTTGTGTGAGTTTGTTCCCCGGTCACCGGGTTTTCTGCCAGGACCTCCACTGTGACCTCCATGGAAGTACGCCCGGTATACGTGACTTCCGCGTTGAGGATCACGAGATCGCCAATTTTGATCGGCTGGCGGAACGTCATGGAATCGATCGCGACCGTAACGGCTTTTCGTTGGGCGTGGCGCATACAAGCCAGCGCGCCGACCTCATCCACCAGCTTCATGATCCAGCCGCCATGCACATTGCCAAGCAGGTTGGCATGTTCAGGATGCATCAATTGTGAGATCGTGATGCGAGAGGCGCTGATCGTTTTGGGGGGGAGAGACTCGGTCATAGCAGGTGCTCCTGCCATGAGTTTACCATGCCGGGCAGGATATCGCAGCAGTTAAACTGCTGCGATATCTGATATGAAATTAATCCATATCCTCGCGCAGTTCACCGCTGTCCATGGTGTGCAGTCGTTCCGGTTCCTCGAGCAGGACGTCCACGAGGCTGTGGGTGAGGTCGCTCATCATGGGCGCCAGCGGGAGGTTTGCCGGCGTGGCCAAACGCCCGGGAGGCGGAGTCACGTTCAGGCGTGGCCGGATCATATCATCCGAACGCTGGCGGACGATCCGCGGGTCGCTCGTCAGCGTTCCAACGTAGTTTCCGAGCACCGAATAGACTTCGCGCTGGGGTGTGACCCAGCCAACCCATTCCCCCGTTCGATTAAAGAGATAAGGAAAAACCAAAAATGCTTCCACTTCGCCACGTGAGCTGTAGACTGGAATAATGCGATATCCTGACATAGATGTTCCTCTTCGATATGTGCTCCGATGTCCACGTCCCCTGCGACTCTGCTCAGGGTCAGTGCCCGCTCGGCGCGTTCAGTCGATATCATTATACGTCCAATAGCGGTTAATGAAAAAGTTCCAGATCATTACAATTCCAATAGCCAGTACCAGGGTTGCGTTCTTGGCAAGGGTTTCGGCAGAGGCCTGTGACAAATGAACCATGCTTTCAAATACACGTGCCATGGGAGGCTCAACGAAGTGCAGGATGGGGATGCGAAAGACGATGCCCATCAGGTTCACCAGAAAGAACATGACCAACTGGTGCAGAAAGTGACGTGAACGCGAATCAGGATATGTCCAGTATCTATTCAGCATGAAATTACTGACGATCGCGCAAATCAATGAGATCGTTCCAGCATATACCAGACGCATATCGAATAGATGCGTGAGCAGATTCATAATCAGGATGTCGAGTACCGAGCCGATTGCACCGACAGTCGCAAATTTTAAAAAGCGAATTCGTTCTTTGTTTTCGATCAAGATCATTGAATTCCCAGTTTTTCCTTAAAGTATGGAATGGTCTTACGGATGCCCTCCGCAAGAGGAACTTTTGGCTCCCAATTGAGAATCTCACGGGCACGTTTAATATCCGGTTGGCGCTGCTGCGGATCGCGGGCGCTGCGCGCATCCTTGACGTAGGTGATGCCGGCCTGGTTGCCTACGATTTCGTTGATGGTCTCTGCAAATTGCAGGATCGTCATTTCATCCTGATTGCCGATATTCACAGGCAAGTGTTCGTCCGAATAGAGTAACTTGACAATGCCATCGATCAGATCATCCACGTAACAGAATGAACGCGTCTGGCTTCCATTGCCATAGACGGTGAGCGGCTGGCCGAGCAAGGCCTGTTTCAACAAATTCGGCAGGGCGCGGCCGTCTTCCAGGTCCATGCGCGGACCGTAGGTGTTGAAGATGCGCACGATGCGTGTGTCCACGCCGTGGGCGCGGTGATAGGCCATCGTCAGCGATTCGGCAAATCGTTTTGCCTCATCATAGACTGCGCGTGGCCCCACCGGATCTACATTACCCGCATAGTTTTCCGTTTGTGGATGGACAAGTGGATCCCCGTAGATCTCGCTGGTGGAAGCAAGCAGGAAGTAAGACTTGTTCGCACGTGCCACGCCGAGGCAGTTGTGTGTCCCGAGCGCTCCGGCCTTCATGGTTTGAATGGGCAGGTTGAAATATCCGGATGGCGATTGGGGGTTGGGGCTTGCCGGCGAGGCAAAATGCAGGACAGCCTCCACCTTGCCGGGGATAAAAATGTAATTCGATACATCATGTTTGCGAAATGAGAATTTCTCGTTTCCCAACAGGTGGGCAATATTTTCCCGATTGCCTGTAATGAAATTGTCCAAGCCAATGACTTCATGCCCTTCGGAAAGAAGGCGGTCACATAAGTGCGAGCCAAGAAACCCTGCAGCTCCGGTAATTAGAATACGCATTTTTGATTTCCTCTCTTATTACATTTCTGTCAATGTTTCCCGAAGGCTTGCAAAGACAGTTACTTCCAATCGATCCTTGTGACCAGGCCGTCACCGGTTACCTGATAGGCCTGGCCGTTCCCGCTATCCACCAGCCAGAGATTCCCCTGGTAGACAACAGCGATGAAATCACCAGACTGCCCGTCGATGGGATCCGGTGCCCAGGCGGGAGTCTGCGGCTCGAGTCCCGGCGCGTCGTTCGCAGGGAAAATCGTCTTGCGGTTCGAGCCGTCTCTGTCCATCACGACGAGGCGATAACGGCTCGTCTCGCTTTGCGACGGGAAGATGGACTGCAAGTACGCGACCTGATATTGCCGCTCTCTCGAACTCGATTGCAGCGATGAAACGGATGGATATGCAAACATGCCGGTCTGCTGAGCGATTTGCATGGTCGCATTGCTCTCGAACGAAGTGGCGCTGATATCAAAGAATGGCGAATCTTCTTCGCTCACCAGGCTCGGCGGCGGTGCATGTGAAATGAAGTACAGCGTCTTTCCATCTGCGCCCCAGGCGATGGACGGCAGCCAGGCCCAATCACTGTGCGTGTTAAGGGGTGTGATGTCCAGCATCGGTTTGAGATACTTTCCATCCAGGTCCACCAGGCCGATGCCATCGGGACGCGCATAGGCGAGGCGTCCTTCTGGAGAGAAGGCAAAGGTCATGCCCCACCAGCCATAGACCCCTCCGCTGCTGGCATCCAGGATCTTTCTTCTTTCACCAGTGGTGATGCTATAGCGATGCAAATCATTGTTGGCTTGCCAGCCCGGCGCGGTCGCGCGCGGCTCGACGGTGGAGAAGGCAATCGAGTTTGTGCCCGGGATCCAATCGGCAAAATGGACAACGTTCGCGATGCCGGTGCTGAAGGGTTTGCCGGGCGGGTTCACTCGTACCGCCCATAGTGTGTTGATCTCTTTTTCGGCAGGTTTGGTGGATTTGCGCGTGAAGACCAGATAACTTCCGTTGGGCGCCATCTCGAAGATACGTCCATCCAGGTCGCCGCTGGTGACAAGCGCAGTGCGATTGGCTGTGGATGTATCGATCACCCAGGCGTTGCCGCCGGCAAGGTACGCCAGCTTCCCGGGAATGGGCAATGGCGCAAAGGATGACTGCGCGCCGACCATCATGATCTCGGGGATTGCCTCCTGATGGATCACCGATTTAACGATGGTTTTGCTGATCTCGACATCGTTTTCGAGCACACGCCGGTACGTCAATTCCTCTTTCCCGTT
>DASTJG010000255.1:0-3603 GCA_035716785.1 Anaerolineales bacterium | reverse complement strand
TAAAAGCTGACATGGTCCGCGGCTGTCAGTGTGACCCTGTCGATCAGATTGCCCTGGGAGTACTGTTTGGTGAGTTCGTTTACCTCAAGCAGCTTATCCATGTTTTCCTTCTCCAATCAACCAGCAAGCGACTTTATGATTTTCAGCCGGATAAGAGAAACCCGGCATTTGCCGCGTGCAGATTTCTTGAACGTGTGGGCAGCGCGGGTGGAAGGGGCAACCGTCAGGCAGGGCCGCCAGGGAGGGCGGGCTGCCAGGCACACTGCTGCGCATATTCTTATCGCCGAATTTGGGCAGCGAGTTGATTAGGAATTGAGTATAGGGATGCAGCGGTTGATCAAAGATCTGTTCTGTGCTCGCCTCTTCAACGATCTTCCCGGCATACATGATACCAATCCGGTCAGCGATGTTGGCGTGCACGCCCATATCGTGCGTGACCAGGATGATGGTATTCTTGAAATTCTCCTGGATCGTTTTAAGCATCTGGATCACGCCGCGCTGTACGACCACATCCAGTGCCGTGGTAGGCTCATCGCCAATCATGATGCGCGGTTTCAACAGCGATGCCAGTGCGATGGTCACGCGCTGGCGCATGCCACCCGATAGCTGGTGAGGGTAGAGGTCGAGGACATTTTTGGGCAAGCCCAGCGCTTGGATCTGCTTGCGAGCCAATTCCAAAATTTCTTCCGGTCTCTGCTCGCCGAGATGGCTGCCAATGAAATCCTTATAGGTCTCTTTCAGCTTGAGCACCGGATTGAGCACGCTCATCGACCCCTGCGGAATATAGGAGATGTACTCCAGGCGCAACTGTCGCTTTTCTTCCGGGCTCAGTGTGGTGACATCCACTTCTTTTTCCCAGTTGATATTGTAATAAATCTTGCCGCTGATCAGGCGCAAGGGCGGCACGAAGTCGTTGAAAAGCGCTTTCAACAGCGTGGTCTTGCCGCAGCCGCTTTCCCCGGCGATGCCGTAGATTTCGTTTTCATAGATCGTGAGGTCCACGTCGTTAACGGCTTTGACAGTCTTCTGCGTACCCTGCATCTCCAGGATATAGAAAGCTTTGAGTTGGTCGGTTCGTAGGATGGTTCGTTTCTTTTCTGTCATGTCCACACCTCGTCTACGCTCCAACCCGCTGGATACGCGTTCTGGGATCTAAGTATTCACTGATACTGACCGAGAGCCAGTAGAGGGCAATAAACAGGAAGACCGATAAGACCACCGGCGTCAAGACCCACCACCAGCGTCCTAATAGAATAGACTGGTAGAAGAGCGCCCAATTCAGCATCGTGCCCAGGGTGGGAATATTGAGATTGACCAATCCCAGGAATGCCAGTGTTATCTCCAAACTGATCGCCCATGCAATGTTATTGATCAACGTCGAAAAGATCAACGGCATGGCAAAGGGCATGTATTCGTTCAATACCAGTTTGACGGTCCCCGTCCCTGAAAGGATGGCCGTCTTGGTAAACTCGCGCTCACGCAAGCTTAAGATCACTGAGCGAATCAGGCGGGCATCCCATGCCCAGCCGAAGAAGGACAGCAACAACCCTAGAATAACCAGGTTCATAAACTCCCGTACCATCATGGCTAACATCACCGTAATGAGAAAGAGTGGGATCACCAGCAGGCTGTCGCCGATAAACATCAGTATCCGGTCTGTTGCGCCTCCTGTATATCCGGCAACCATGCCAACCAGGATGGCAATCACCCTGGAAATCAACCCGGCGATGAGGGAGATGATCAGGGAATTGCGCACCGCAAAGGTGGATTGCCAGAAGATATCCTGACCGTTCGAATCGGTGCCAAGCCAGTATTCAGCCGAGGGCTTCAAATCTCTCGGGACGACATTCCACAAAGTAGGGTCATAAGGCGAAAAGGCGGACAGGAAGGCCAGGATCAGGATGATCACAAGGACGATGAAACTGAAGCTGAAGCGATAATCTCTGAATAGATCTCTGAAGATTTTCACAGGACTGGCTCCTTATGTGTATCTCACTCTTGGGTCGAACAAGGGATATGTCAGATCAACGATCAGGATCGCTGTTGTGATCCCTACAATCGAAAAAACGGTGATCCCCATGATCAGGTTGTAATCTCCTCGGACGATAGAGTTGTAAAGCAACATTCCCATGCCGGGATAAGAAAAGACGATCTCTGTAATTAGCGCCCCGCTGAAGATTTGCCCAAGCGAAAGCGCCAGTCCGGTGATTTGCGGCAGCATGGCATTGCGAATGACATACTTGCCCACGATGCGGCCCTCTGTCACGCCGCCCAGCTTGGCATACTGGACGAAACTTTCCGCATTGACGTTCTGCACGATCAGCTTCATCGTTTGGAACGTGACTGCCCCTCCCAGGACGCTTAACGAGAGGGCAGGCAGGAACGAATGCCAGAGGACATTTTTGATATAGGCCCAGGTGAAGGTGGGTATGGCTCCCATGGACGCCCCGCCTGTCACCGGGAACCAGCGAAAGACAAGCGTAGAGGCAAAGAGCAGGAGCAATCCGAAGGAGAAGATGTAATAGGGCTGCGGGCGGATCACCATGGCGATGGCATCCAGGACTCGTGACCAACCCTTCCTTGAGTAGTAACCCGCCAATCCGCCAATGATATTTCCCAATATCCACGAGATGGCGGTCGTGGTCAGCAGGAGTCCCAACGTCCAGGGCATCGCGGTGGCTATGAGCTGGTTCACGCTTGTGGGGAAATTGAAGAAGGAAACACCGAAATCACCGTGGAATAGCCTGCCCCAAAAAGCCCAGTATTGATCGAGCCAGGAGCCCTCCAGGCCATACATCTCGGTCAGGTCGGCGATGATGCCATCCATCGCGCCCGGTTCCAATGTCGAACCGCGCGCCCTCATCATACCTATCATGGACATGACAGGATCATTCGGGGTGATTCTGGGAATAAGGAAAACAACGGTGACGCCCAGCCAGATTACCAAGACGTATTGGATCAGACGGGGAATGAGATATCGTTTCAGGAATGTCATAGCGACTACCTCACTTATCTAAACAGTCTATCCGAAAAATCGACTTCCGACGGCGTCCCTTGCGAGCACTCTCGAAGAGGGCGCCGTCGAGGACAGGCTTGAGCATTTTTCAGATAGGCTTCAAAATATTCTGGACGGGCGAGGCGCCCGCCCAGAATATTTGTAGCACCAGCCACAAGGCCTAATTGCCAGTGGGTTTGAGGAATGGGGTCGTGTACTTGAAGTTGGGCCAGTGTGTATAAGGCTCGTTATAGGCATTTTCGCTGCCAGGCCAGTTGGTCCAGTAATATTCATCCCAGCCGACAAAGCCGATATATCCGTAGGTTGGGATGCCGGGCATATTCTTGACCGCTTCCTTGAGTCCCTCCATACCAGCGGCGATGACGGCTTCGGTATCGAAGGGATCGGTCTCACGCAGCTTCTTGATAATGGCATCCATCTCATCACTCGACCAGCGTGAGTAAATGCCCTGGGTGCGCTCTCCAAGAGGTTTCTTATAGGCGGAGTTCCATCGGTCGAGCACGCGATACAAATCGGGACCCGCACCCCAGGGCTCCTGCGCAGGCCAGTTGCCGCTCACATCAAAGTCGCCGGTGGCCTGCAGTCCA
>DASTJG010000254.1:0-2795 GCA_035716785.1 Anaerolineales bacterium | reverse complement strand
CTCCCCGGATGCGACTCAAAACATGCTCACTCACGGTGACCATGTAAAGGTCTGTGCAACCAACGTTGGTGACTGGACTGCTCAGTTACGCACTCAATTGATTGAAATTATCGAAAACCCCTCCAGCCCCGATCGAGAGGGATTGATTCGGCAGGCTGTCGCAATGGCAAATCAAATCCGAAATGGGTTCGATGTGGACGGTAACGAAAGGATCGAACCTATTCCTGGCGAAGGCGGCGCCCTGACGGCTTATGACCATTCCTACTACATGGCAGATATGCTGATCGTTCCCGCAGCGAACCAAACGCCCACTCCTTAGAGAGTATTTCATAATTCACCACAAAGGACACGAAGGTTTGGGACATAAAGGTAAAAATTCGTGCGAATTCGCGAAATTCGCGGCAGAAAGTTGTCGAAAAGGAAAACCAACAACATCTGAAACGAATTCCAAAACACTCTCGTGCTCTAGAAATTCACCAGGGTTTTGAGTTTATGCCAGGAATGGAGATGCATCCTGTGGATAAAAAATCTTTTGATATCGGTGTAGCCGTCCGGCGTATCCGGACAGCCGTCAAACCCTGGCCGAAGGCGGCACTCTTCGAATTGGCCGAAAACGGTTTTACGACCACATTCGAACAACTGGTGGCATGCATCGTTTCCATCCGCACATATGACGAAGTCACCCTGCCTGTGTCGCGCAAACTTTTCGAGCGCGCTCGCACCCCGGAGGAGATGCTCAAGCTGACATACGAAGAACTGGATGGATTGATCAGTCCGAGTACGTTCCATGAGCGCAAGGCCAGCCAGATTCTTGCCATTGCGCGCCGCGTGATCGACGAATATCATGGAGATATTCCCTGCGATCCCGAGATATTGATGTCGTTTTCCGGGGTCGGCCCGAAGTGTTCGCATCTCGTTCTGGGGATTGCCTGCGGAGAGCCGTTCATCAGCGTGGATGTCCACGTCCATCGCGTGACCAATCGCTGGGGCTATGTGCGAGCATCTGCGCCCGAAAAGACTATGACCGCGCTTGGTGAGAAACTACCCAAACGGTACTGGATCGAGATCAACCGGTTGCTCGTTCCCTTTGGGAAGCATATTTGCACCGGTAATCTTCCACACTGCTCCACCTGTCCGGTGCTGGATATGTGCCAGCAGGTGGGGGTGAAGGCACATCGTTAGTAACAACCATTCTACTGAAAGAGTGTTCTCCCATTGTGGGATCTTTCGATCTCATGCAGACGAAATTTTTTAGCCGCGAATTCCACGAATTGTCGCGAACTTAATTAAAATTTCGTGTACATTCGCTAAAATTCGCGGCAAAATTGAAAGGACCATCCTTTTTCATGCAAACCTCAACACAACCCATTGCGGGGAAACGCCAGCCAAATTCAAGCTATTGTTTCATCTGCGGGAGGGATAATCCTGTAGGCCTGCACCTGCACATTTATGAGACCGCACCTGGTGAAGTGATGTCGACGTACATTGCACCTGAACATTTTCAAGGGTATCCGGGCGTTTTGCATGGGGGTATTGTTGGCGCGATCATCGATGAAATTTCGGGCCGCTCTCACATGGGCAGCGACCCTCAGAATCCGCGCTTTATGTTCACCGCCAAACTGGAAGTAAAATACCGCAGGAACGTCCCGATTGGAAGACAATTGCAAATCATCGGCAAGGCGGGTAAGTCGCGAGGAAAATCGGCTGAAGCCTGGGCCGGGATCTACGATGCCGAGACAAACGAATTGCTCGCCGAGGGAACGACACTTTTGATCGATGTCCCTGCGGACCAATTCGATATATCAAGACTGGAAGAGCTGGGATGGAAGATCGATCCAGAATAAATAATGCGTAGGGGCGACCCGTCTGGATTGGGCCAAGTAGGCTAAAGAATCATAACGGGTCGCCCCTACAAAATAATTCCCTGTTACTTTTTTACCGCCTCCTGCAACATATTAATGTGTACACACCACAGGAGGTCTATGAATGCCCTCATGACAGCAGAAATCAAACAACAAGACAAAGACGAAACCGAACTTGTCCGGCATGCGGTCACAGACGTGGATGCATTTGCGGAACTCTACCGGCGGCATCTGGCGCGCGTCTACCGTTATCACATGGCACACATTGGCAATGTCAAGGACGCGGAAGATCTCACCTCGCAGACATTTATGGGAGTGCTCGAAGGCATCCGCTCGTTCCGCGGCAGCGGCTCGTTTGCCGCGTGGGTGATGGGAATCGCATCAAAAAAGAGGCTGATGTTCTTCCGCAAAAACGGGAGCCGGCCCGAAGTCCCGCTGGACGCGGCGCTGCATTATCCAAGCCCCGACCTGCCAACCGATAAAGCGGCGCAGCAGCGCCTGCAACTTGAGTCCGTCTCCCGCGCCCTGCAGCAGCTTTCTCCAGACCGGGCCGAAGCCATCATCCTGACGTTCTTTGGCGGGCTGTCGAATGCTGAAGCCGGACACGTGCTCAGCAAAAGTGAAGCCGCGGTAAAGATGCTGGTCTCACGCGGGCTGCAAGACCTGCGTGAGCGTACCTCCCTTGCACTGGAGGTGGAACTATGAACGAAAAAGTTACAGATAACAACCGCGACGAACAGATCGCGCAAAAGATCAATCAGGTGGCGGAGCAGATCAGCGTCAATTCACAGTTTGCGGTCACGCTGGAGGAGAGACTGAGAAGCGCGCACAGTCCGAACTCAAACTGGCTGGTGGCTTCCTTCAGGCAGGTCTCTCCTGCCTTGCGCTGGGTCGCCCTGATGATTTTACTGGGATTAGTCCTGAGCTTGAGCA
>DASTJG010000253.1:0-10773 GCA_035716785.1 Anaerolineales bacterium | reverse complement strand
TGTTCGTCATGCCGTTGGCGATCAGGCGCAGCACATCCAGCTCGCGTTCGGTCAATTCGGTGAAGAGTGGCTGCTCATCGCCGTTATCGCTGCGCAGGTTTTGCAGCACTCGTGCTGCCACCAGCGGATGCAATGTCACTTCCTTTTGTGCAGCGCGACGTAGAGCCTCCACCAGTTTTTCCATCTTCATGTCTTTCAAAATATAGGAGATCGCGCCTGCCTTCAATGCCGGGAAGATATGCACATCTTCATGATACGAAGTGAGCACAACGACCTGCGTGCGCGGACTGATCTGCTTGATACGCCGCGTCGTTTCCACACCGTCCATGCCTGGCATGATCAAATCCAGCAGCACGATATCGGGGATATGCTCTGATACCAGCTTGACTGCGTCTTCCCCCGAAGCCGCCTCCCCGATCACGTGAAAATCTTTTACTGTCTCAAGATAGGAACGGATCCCGTTCCGGACCACTTCGTGGTCATCCACGATGAGAATACTTACACGATTGCTGTTAACATTACTTGCCATGACCGTCTCCTTCTCAGCCTTTTGTAGGCACCTGGACGATTACCCTGGTACCTTGCCCGGGCGCGCTCTGGATCTGTACTGTCCCACGAATACTGCCCACCCGTTCACGGATCGAGCGCAGGCCCATTCCATGTTTTGCATTGACATCGAACCCGCAGCCATCGTCGGCTACGGAAAGTTGGACCGCTTCACCGCTGTATAACAATGACACATCCACACGGCGCGCGTGACTGTGCCGGGCCACGTTGGCAAGTGCCTCCTGTGAAATCCGGTACAGTGCCTGCTCCACGTCGAGGGGCAGATGCCGCCCGTTGTGAGCGATCAAATGAACGGGGATGTCATTGCGGTTTTCCCATTCAAAGATATGTTCACGCAGGGTAGCCACCAGCCCCTTTTCCTGCAGCGCGATCGGATAGATCTCCTGCACGAGGAACGTCAATTCCTGGATCACATCGGTCACAAGATTTTCCGCCTCTGTCAGATGCATCGTGGCGGAATTCCCGTGCCCATTCAGGATGCCGCGTGCGGTGCCAAGCTGTGCCAGCGCAGCGAAGGCCTTTTGTTTGGCGCTGTCGTGCAGGTCGCGTGCCAGACGGTTGCGTTCCTCCATCACGGCCAGGTCTTTGGTCTGCTCGAAAAGCTCCATATTGGCGATCGAGATCGCGGCGCGGTGGGTCAACGCGGAGAACAAGCGTGTCGTATCATCGCCGATCAAATTGGGCTTCGTAAAACCGACATTGAAGACACCTACAACTTTATGATCCACAATAATGGGCAGGTGCACAAATGACCGAATGCCCTCTGCGATGAGCGCCGCGCGTATATCGGGGCGAAAGTCGTTTGGCTCGATCTGTCTGATGATGGCCGGTTTGCCGGTTTCGAGCACTTCCCCCACAATCCCTTCACCCTTTGCGAAATCCATCACCTTGAGTGTTTCCGGTGAAAACCCATGACTGACGAGTGGGACCACCCTGGTGCGTTTTTCATCCCACGCAAAGACCATGCTGCGGTCTGCATTGAGGATATCCACGGCGACATCGACCAGCGTTTGAAATACCTGATTTAAACTTACGTTTCGCAGGATCCTTTCATCAGCCTCATACAGTGCCTGGATCTCCTGATTGCGTTTTTCCAGGGCGCTGGTCCGCTCCCGAACGAGACGCTCCAGCTGGCGGTTGCGATCCTGGATGGCTTTGGTTCGCAATCCGAAACCGCCGGCAACCACAGCCGCGGCGACCACGCCCAGCAGAACGCGAAACCAGAGCGTCTGCCAGAAGGGTGGGATGACCTGAACGTTGATGCCAATCGGGGTTTCACTCCAAACGCCATCACTGTTGGAGGCTTTTAACAGCAGGGTATATTCGCCGCCGGGCAGGTTCGTATATCGTCCATCACGTTTCGTGCCAATGTAGTGCCAGTTTGAATCAAAATCCTGGAGCATGTATGCGTACTGGTTTTTGCTCGGCTGGTTGTACCCCAACGCAGCAAACTCAAATTCCAGTGAATTTTGCGGCCAGCTTAATATGACGTTCTGTGTCGTCTCCACACTCGAAGCAGTGGTAATGGGATTGTCGCCCTGCGTGAGCGATGTCAGCGCCACTTGTGGCAAATAGGGATTGTCCTTGATATTCGCTGGATGGAAAACAGTCAATCCATTGATACCACCAAAGTAAAACTCACCATTCGGGCCCTTTGCATATGCACCGGAATTGAATTCATTGCTTTGCAGCCCGTCCCCTGCATCGAAGTTGCGGAAGGTTTTGGAATCGGGATCGAAGCGCGAGATGCCAAAATTCGTGCTCAGCCACAGCATGCCTTCCTGATCCTCCAGAATGCCGTACACGACGCCATTGGGCAATCCATCTCTCTCCAGATAGTAAGTGAACGAATCTGTTTCAGGATGATACAAGTTCAAGCCTCCACCTGCCGTACCGACCCAAAGTCGTCCCTTTGTGTCCTGATAGACGGAAAGGATCGAGTCGTTGCTGATGGATGCTTTGTCTTTCGGACGGTAACGATAGCGTGTAAACTTTTCCGTCACAGGGTTGAATTTATTCAAGCCGCTGCTGAATGTTCCAACCCATAAATTCCCGTCCTGATCCTCTGTGATCGAATAAACCATGATCCCGCTCAGGCTGCTTTGGTTTTCTGTTTCAGGGTAGTAATGGGTGAACGTACCTGTCTCGCGGTTAAGGCGATCGAGCCCGGTCACTGTACCGATCCATACATTATCGTGGCTGTCCACAAACACATCATAAATTAGGTTTGCCCCAAGGCTGTCGGGCTTTGTCGGCTCGCGCGTGAAATGCATGAACGTGGATGTTTTTTTGTCGAAGCGTTCCAGTCCATTTGCCGTGCCGATCCACAGGATGTCATCCTGGTCTTCATCAATGGACAACACCTCGTTGGAGGCAATGCTATTGGGATTTTTGGGATCGTTCTGATAGCGTATCACCTGACCTGTGGATTTATCGAAGAGGTTTAATCCTTTGCTAAACGTTCCAATCCAGGCGAGTCCTTCCTGATCCAGGTGAATGGAAAAAATAAAGCTCTCACTGAGTGTGTTTGGATTCTTTGGGTCATGACGATAATATGCAAAATTGTCGCGTTGGCGATCGTACTTATTGATGCCGCCGCCATAGGTTCCAAACCATAACACGCCGCCGCGATCCTCATGAATGGACAGCACATAGTCATTACTGAGACTCTTGGAGAAGGTTGGGTCATTTCGATAATGGATAAAATCTCCGCTTTCATTTTCCAGGCGATCCAATCCATTTGCTGTCGCGACCCATAAGTTCCCGGTGATATCCAGGTGCAAGCCATTGATCATGTCATCGGCAATGCTTTTGGGGTTGATCTCCTGATGGATAAATCGCTCGAACGTACCTGTGTCCGACGAGAATCGATTCAAACCATTCCGTGTGCCGACCCATAGCGTGCCATTCTCATCCTCGGTAATCGCTGTAATCTGGTTATGGCTGATGGTGTTTTCATTTTCTTCCTCATACTGATAAGAAACGAATAAAGCCTTACCTTCAGGGTCCAGCCTTCCGAGACCACTGTCGGATGTGCCAATCCAAAACCGCCCAATACTGTCCTCATAAATGGCCGTGATATGTTTCCTGCTGAGGTCCCATCTCTGCGAAGGATTGAAACCCTGACGTCTAAAGCTGTTACTCGTTCGCTCAAAGAGATCAATGCCTTTTGGCGTGCCGATCCACAGATCGTCGTTCTTATCCAGATAAAGGACATTGATTTGATTGCTTGTCAGGCTGGATGGATTTTGATCGTCATGGAGAAAATGAATGAAATCATCGCTGCGCGGGTCATAGCGGTTCAAACCGCCCAGGCGCGTCCCGATCCATAAGTATCCCTCTTTGTCTTCAACAATGGATGTGATCCAGCGGTCGCTCAGGCTATTTAGGACGTCGGGGTCTGGTTTGTAGATTTTGAAGGTATAGCCATCGTAGCGATTCAAGCCATCTTCTGTGCCAAACCACAAAAAACCGCGGCTGTCCTGAAAAATGACGCGCACGGAACTTTGGGATAAGCCCTGCTCGATGCCAATGTGATCGAAGCGCAGAACGCAGTTGCAGATCGGGGGCAGGGAATCAGGATACACACGGCTCGAGGCAGAGGAGCGACGATCCAGCGCGGAGGACTGAAGGGTAGGCTCAGGCCAGTCCTCGACCGGCGCGCGGCTTCCACAGGAAGCTGAGAGTATAGCGAAAAGGAGTCCTGCGACCAGGACCAGTTTTCGTTCCATCTTTCTTTTCATCCTTTTCTTACCTCTACAGTATAGTCCAGAACCCATCCGTTTCATTTGCCTTTAACACCCCTCTAAGGAGGGGTTTTTATCCATCGTTCATCGTATTGAGTGGGTATAGACACCCTTCTCAATGGGGGTCTGAATCCGTCGAAAAGCAGGGGATGAAATACGTTTCCAGGCGGATGCTTGATTCATTCTCAAAACGTATGATGGGGGCAGGTTAGCCAGTCCTCTGCCTGGGGCAGTACTTGGTAATCTGCTTTGCTTTCGCAAATTCTCCTCACAAGAAAGCAACTCATTGGAAGGGAGGCGGGCGCCAGGGATACGCAACCTGGCGCCCGCCTCCCTCCATTTACTCCTAAAGGAGGTGATTTGTCTTTTTTATATTACAATTGACTCCTCGTTACTAAACCTATTTTCAAGGAGAGAAGAGTATGAAAATTAAACATCTGTATTATGTTCTCAGCCTGTTGATGGCAATGAGCATGATGCTTGCGGCTTGCGCGCCCCAGGTGGCAGCAACCACCGAAGCCCCGGAGGTACAGACTGAAGAACCTGCTGTGACAGAAGTACCCGCAACAGAAGCCCCAACCGAGGCGCCAGCGACGACGGAACGCCGCGGCGGCTGGCTGGATGAGATCGATATCTCGGTGGTGGATGCGGCCTCTGCGATCTCGCAAATTCAAGCTGACGCGATCGATTTTTATTCCTTCGCGCTTGCCTCCGACGCATATCCAGCAATTCAGGATGCCAATCTTTCCACCACACGCTCTGTCGGTGGTTATTACGGCTTCAGTTTCAATCCCGCGGTATTTACGGATAAAACTGTGTTGAATCCGTTCTCGAACCGCAAGATCCGTGAAGCGATGAACTGGTTGATCGACCGCAACTATATCAACCAGGAAATTTATGCGGGTGGTTCCTTGCCGAAGCTCCTGCCGATTACCACGCAGTTGGCGGAATACACCAATCTGATCGACACTGCCCGGGCCCTGGAATCCAAGTATGCCTACAACCCTGACAAGGCCAAAGAAGTGATCGATGCCGAAATGCCCGGCATGGGCGCCGAACTTGGTTCCGATGGCAAATGGCAGTTCAACGGCAAACCTGTTACCCTGGCTTTCATGATCCGCCCGGATGGTGATGGCACCCGCAAGCCCATGGGTGATTATCTTGCCAACCAGTTGGAGACTGTCGGTTTTACCGTGGATCGTCAGTACAAGACCTCCTCGGAAGCCTTCCCGATCTGGCTTGGCACGGCTGGAGCCGATGGGCAATGGCATATTTACACAGCCGGTTATACCCCCGGTGGCTTCCCGCGCGATGAGCGCCAGAACCCGCAGCAGCTATATCTGAACACAAGCATTCAGGCAGGTGAGCCTTTTATTTCGAATGTTTCAGACCCAGAATTCCAGAAACTTGGCGACGATCTAGCCCAGGGGAATTTCTCCACCAAGGAGGAGCGCGATCAGATGATGAGGCGCGCTCTCGAATTATCTTTGGAAGATTCCCTCTTCGTCTGGACGATCGAGCAACAGAGCTATGCGCCCTACGATAACGATGTTCAGGTCACCTGGGATCTTGCTTTGAACTACGAGTCCTCCAGTGTCGGCACGTACAACCTGCGCTTCAAAGACAAGGAAGGCGGCGTCATGAAGATCGGCACGAACGATCTCTTTACGCAGCCGTGGAATACGGTGGCTGGCAGCAACTGGGTTTGGGATGTCTCTGTGATACGCGCCACGACGCAAGGCACCTCCGGGATTGTTGGCGGCGGTGGGTTAATGGCGGATCCATTCACGGGTCTCGCGTATCCGCAGCGGATTGAAAGCGCCGAATTGACCTACAAGGAAGGTTTGCCAATTCAGCAGAGTCTGGACTGGCTGACAGTTACAGCCGTTCCGCAAATTGATGTTCCGGAGGATGCCTGGGTGGATTGGGACGCGACAAATCAGAAGTGGATTACTGCCGCTGAGAAATTCCCCGAAGGCACGACTGCGAATGTCAAGAGCGTGGTGGTTTACCCGGCTGATCTGTTTGAAACGATCAAATGGCATGATGGCAGCCCCATCTCGGTTGGCGATTTCGTCATGTCCATGATCCAGACTTTTGATCCCGCGAAACCGGAAAGCGCGATCTATGATGAATCGCTTGCCCTTAGCCTCAACGCCACTCTCGAATCCTTCAAAGGCTACCGCATTACCTCTACCGATCCGCTGACGATCGAAGCCTATAGTGACACTTACAATAGTGACGCGGAATTGAATGTCCTGCCATTGTGGCCGATTTCCCCCTTTGGTCTTGGGGGCGAAAACAGCTGGCAGATTTTCGCGATTTCCAATCTGGCAGAAGCAAACAAGGAACTTGCCTATACCTCGGACAAGTCCGATGCCCTGCAAATTGAAAACACCAGTTGGGTGGGTGGACCCAGCCTCGAGATCCTGTCCAAGTATCTGGATCAGGCAGCGAGCGAGTCCTACATCCCCTTTGAACCCACCCTTGGGCAATATATCACCAAGGAAGAGGCTGATCTGCGCTATGCCAATTTCAAGAAGTGGTATGAAGACCACGGTCACTTCTGGGTTGGAACGGGTCCATACTATCTCGACCAGGTCTTTACAACAGAGAAAACGGCTGTCCTGAAGCAGAACCCGGACTATCCCGATCTGGCTAACCGCTGGGCACAGTTCAGCGAGGCGAAGTTTGCCGAGAGCGTTCTGGATGGACCGGCGCAAGTCAAGGCAGGGGAAGAAACCGTCTTTGACGCGACAATCACGTTCAACGACCAGCCATATGCCCAGTCTGATATTCAAGGGGTGAAATATATTCTCTACGATGCCACGGGTGCCGTGGTGGAGACTGGCGATGCTACGGCAGTGGAAGATGGTCACTATCAGGTAACATTGAGTGCAGACACAACCTCGAAACTGCCCGCCGGCGCGTCCAGGCTCGAGATTGCGGTCGTGCCGATCCCTGTCGCGGTTCCATCGTTCACATCCCTCGACTTTGTCGCTGTTCCCTAAGCAACTTTAGTTACTAAAAACAGGGGTAAGACCTTGGTCTTACCCCTGTCCTATCCTTAAGCAAGATTGTGAGGAAGCTATGGCAGTCGTAGCTCAACCCAGCGTAGAGAGTACACCTGTAAAAAAAGCGCGTCATGAGAGCACATTCGTCCGTGTCTCGCGCTATGTCGTCGTACGATTATTGACTTTGTTTGTAACCGTTGTGATCAGTATCTATCTGACGATCATGGTCGCGAATATGGGTGGATTTGTGGATCAGATTATGAAAGGTGAAATCCGTGAACGTATTACCGGATCGATTGCCGGTAATCCTGCATTTGTAAAGATGGATCCCGCGGTCCGACAAAAATTGATCGCCGACCGCATCGCGGCAGAGGAGGAACGCGTTGGACTCAACATCCCGATCGCGATCCGCAATTTCCGTTATCTGTCCAATGCCCTCACACTGCGCCTGGGACGCGCCATCAATATGACCAGCGACAGTGGCTCGAAACAGGTTCGCCTCATTCTTCTGGAACGATTGCCTGCCACGCTTTTGCTGATGGGGATTTCGCAGCTGTTTCTCTTCTTCTCGAGCGTGTTCCTGGCCTTGAATCTCTCACGCCGCTATGGAAATTTCTGGGATAAATTGGTCGTAGCGCTTTCGCCTACTTCTGCAGTGCCGCCCTGGTTTTATGGCATTTTCCTCATCCTGATCTTTGCTGCATTCCTGAGGATCCTGCCCTTTGGCGGGATGGTGGATTCCCCACCGCCCTCGAATCCGATTGATTATTCATTGAGCCTGCTCAAGCACTTGATCCTGCCGGTCCTGGCGCTGGTGCTGAGTTCCTTTTTTCTCAGTATTTACAACTACCGCACGTTTTTCCTGATCTATTCCAGTGAAGATTACGTGGAGATGGCAAAGGCCAAGGGACTGCCCGCCCGCGATGTGGAGCGGCGTTATATCCTGCGTCCAACCATGCCCAATATTATTACCAATTTCGCGCTGCTGATCATTACGTTATGGTCCGGAGCGTTATTCACAGAAACCGTTTTTCTCTGGCCCGGGCTGGGACGAACCCTGTATCAGGCAATTGGACTTTACGATATTCCCATTATTGTGGGTTCTACGATCATTTATGCGTATTTACTGGCCATCACCGTCTTCCTGCTGGACTTCGTCTATGCTCTCGTCGATCCACGCGTCAAAGTAGGCGGTTGATACATGAACTCACTAAAAAGCTCCTTCCAAAATCTTCTTTATTATCCTTCTGCCATTGTCGGCCTCCTGATCGTTTTTCTGTTGGTCTTCACGGCCGTGTACGCGATGGTGAAAATTCCGTATAACGAAGCCATTCGCTTGTGGCGCGGTGGGGAGGAAGTCTGGTATCAAAATCCAAAGTTTGCCCCACCAGCCTGGATCAATATATTTTCAAGTAAAAAGTATTCCGAATCGTTTGCCGTCGAAACTTCCGATGGGACCATGACGAAGGAAGTCACACCGGGTGCGCAAGGCACATCGACGATGACGATTTCCTATACATTTGATTATTCTTATGATTACTATCCCCAGGATTTGATCCTGTATCTTACTTCCACCTATAACGAAAAACAGCCGTTCATCTCCGTGGAATGGATAACACCCGATGACCGGAAAATCAGGATCGTGAATACCGCAATGAGTCGGAAGCAAACGTATCGCTTCTCGCAGGATGCCAAGCTGAAGACCAAACTTAAAACAAAGGAAGTGATCCCAGCCCTGTTCTCAGACCCAGAGACAGGTGAACTTCTCAGGGGGAAGTATCAGCTGCTGATCACAGGCGCAACCTTCGAGCCCGATTCAGATCTCAACGTGGAATTCGTTTCTCATGGCCAGGTCTACGGCTTGGCAGGCACCGACCAGTCCCGCCGCGACCTGGTGGTGCCGCTGCTTTGGGGCGCGCCGGTCGCTCTGGCATTCGGGCTGATCGCCTCGCTGGGGACCTCCGTCCTCACCATGGTCATCGCGGCGGTGGGGACCTGGTATGGCGGCTGGGTCGATGAGTTGATCCAGCGCATCACCGAGATCAATCTTGTCCTGCCGTTCCTTTCCATTTTGATCATGATCGGTACGTTTTATTCGCGCAGCATCTGGGTCATCCTCGGGGCGACGATCCTGCTCAGCATCTTTACCGGCGCGATCAAAACCTATCGCTCGATCTTTGTCCAGGTCAAAGAGTCGGCGTACATTGAGGCGGCCCGCGCCTACGGCGCCAGCAGCCCACGGATCGTTTTCTTTTATTTGATCCCGCGTATGATCCCCCTGCTGATTCCGGGACTGGTTTCCTCGGTTCCTGTGTTCGTTTTTCTGGAAGCCTCTCTGGCATTGCTGGGGTTAGGTGACCCGGTCCTGCCTACCTGGGGCAAGATCATCCAGGATGCCAATGCCAATGGCGCGCTGTATCGCGGGTATTACTACTGGATTCTGGAACCCGCGACTCTGTTGATGATCACTGGTCTCGGTTTTGCCATGCTCGGGTTCGCGCTCGATCGTATTTTCAATCCGAAGTTGAGGGATGTATGAACAAAGCGATGAATACTGCACCGCAGAAGCTTCTCAAGATTGAAGATCTGGTCCTCCACTTCAAAACCCGCTCCGGCACCGTGCAGGCCGTGGATGGGGTCGATTTTGAGCTGGATACAAATCGTGCGGTCGTGATCCTGGGCGAGTCGGGTTGCGGAAAAAGCTCGCTGGCCAAAGCCATTCTGCGCCTGTTGCCACGTAACGTTGAAAATTACAGTGGTGAAGTTTATCTTAAAGGCACAGACGTGATGCAGTTCGATGAAGAGCAATTCCGCCAAAATGTGCGTTGGGCGGAAATTTCCATGGTGCCACAGGCTGCCATGAATGCCCTCAACCCGGTAATGAAAGTGGGCGACCAGGTTGCCGAACCGGCCATGGTCCATTTGGGTGTGAAAAAAGAGGAAGCGCTGAACCTGGCGCGACGTATGTTCCAGCACGTGGGGGTGCCGGAAGACTTCCTGGAGCGCTACCCCTTCGAGTTGAGCGGTGGGATGCGCCAGCGCGTGGCGCTGGCGATGGCGCTCGTCACCAGCCCCAGCCTGATCATCCTCGATGAGCCGACCTCTGCCCTCGACCTGCTCACGCAAGCCAATATCATGAATGTGCTCAAGCGCATCAAGCAGGACCTGGGCACCTCGTTCATTCTGATTACCCACGACATTGCCACCTCCAGTGAACTGGCAGATGAAGTCGCGATCATGTATGCCGGGCAGATCGTGGAAGTGGGTCACGCCCGGGACTTCTTCCCGGCGCCGCTTCATCCCTATGCCCAGATGCTGATGGCAAGCGTTCCGCGCCTGCGCAGTGACTCGGACCCGATGTTCATCACCGGCCAACCGCCCAGTCTGATCGATCTGCCAACCGGCTGTCGCTTTAAAGCGCGTTGTCCATTTCGATTTGATAAGTG
>DASTJG010000252.1:0-5340 GCA_035716785.1 Anaerolineales bacterium | reverse complement strand
GTCAGAAAGCCGGACGAATGAACCACTCGCTTCCTTGCGAGTGAGTTCATTTAATTCCCGGGTTTCATCGCGAAAAGAAAAAGGCATGAATACTAACCACTGAGACACGGAGTCACGGAGCTTTGATTTTCTCGGTGTCTCAGTGTCTAGTATGATGAATATGATAAAACAGAAGGACACAGCAGACCGATCGTGTCAGGGTCTGGAAGACCGTCACGGAGTAGAAGGTCGCTGTGTCCAGTAGGGGCAGCCCGAACAGTTATAGGGTCTCAAAGACCGGATCTGCTAGTCCGGGCACTCCCAAAGGATACACTCCAGTGAGGTCAAATGGCAGAGCGAACCAGTCAAACAAATGTCGGCATAGACGTCTCCAAAGAATGGTTAGATATCGTCGTGCTTCCCAGCGGCGAGAGCTGGCGCACCGAAAACCAGGAAGAAGCAATTTGCGAGTTGATCAAAACCCTGGAGCCACTCATGCCAGAGCGAATTGTCGTGGAAGCCACCGGCGGCTACGAACAAATGCTGGTCGTCCAACTCTATCTGGCAGGCCTGCCGCTGTGCCGCGTCAACCCCAAACGGACACGCTATTTTGCACGCTCACTTGGGCAAATCGCCAAGACAGACAAGTTGGACGGCAAGGTGCTGGCTCTGTTTGGAGAGCGGGTCAAACCGCCACTGACCCGTTTGCCAAGTGAAAAAGAACAGGTTTTGAGCGCTTTGATCACTCGCCGAGAGCAAATTTCGAACTTTTTGGTCTCCGAACGCAACCGTCTGCATACCGCCCCCAAGAACCTGCATGCGTCTTTGAACGAGCACATCACCTGGCTCAAGAACCAACTCAAGCAACTGGAGCGTGACATCGATCAGTTTGTGAATAACGATCCGGACTTCAAAGAAAAGTCGGAATTGCTTGTCGAAGTCCAGGGGGTAGGCAAGAAAACCGCCGCCAAACTGATCGCCGATGTACCAGAGTTGGGCGATTGTGACCGCAAGCAAATTGCTGCTTTGGTCGGCGTGGCTCCTTATAGTCGCGATAGCGGACGCAAACGCGGACAACGCTTTATTAGTGGCGGACGACCCGACGTCCGTTCCATCCTGTACATGGCAACTCTCACGGCCACCCGTTGTAATCCTGTCATTCGCAAAATGTATCAACGCTTACTCAAAGTAGGCAAGAAAAAGAAGGTCGCCCTCGTGGCTTGTATGCGCAAACTGCTCACCATTTTGAACGCCATTCTTCGTGACCGGTCTCATTGGAATCTTGCTTTTTCCTCTTGACATTACACACAGTTACTCCGTGGTTCAAAAGTGTTCAACCTTTTGTTGACTAGTTCACAATCCGTAAACTACGTTGGAAGATTAAATTCAGGGTGTGTTACGTTTCATCACAAAAAGATTTAGAGCACACTCCTTATCCCATGACTCTTTCTGTTTGTTTGCGAGGCGCGCGGTAATGCCACAGTCCCCAGGCTACCGCGATCAACGTGAACAGGTACGCGCCCATATAGAGAATCCCGCCCGGGCGCCCGCCGAAATCGAATTTGTCCAGGTTGACAAAGGCCGCGCCCAGAATAGTGATCACTAATACAAGCCCCGCAAGCCCGTAGGAGAACATCGGGGTCAAGGTACGCGTCCAGGTCAGCGGAAGCACGCTCAGGCAGATCGCTGCGAAAAAGGCGGCAAAGGCGCGCACGCTGAAAAGCGTCAGCGGCTCAGGGAAGAGCCCGCCCTCGGTGGAGAGTCCGCCCGCAGCGGCGAGCAAACCGCCCAATGCCAGGATGCTCAAGTTGATCGTGAAAAAGATCGTCAGGCCGCGCACATATCCCGGGACCGGCGTGCCATCCACTTGCGCCGATGGGCGCAGGCGTACCAGGTCGAAGATCCCAACCAAAGCCGTCAGGACATTGATACCGATTGCCGCAATGTACCCCAGGGCAACGAGCGAGTCCACATGGACTTTGTCCCGGAAGGCAAGCATCACGGCTGCTTCAAAGAATCCAAATAACCATAGGTAGATCAGCGAGGGATACACGAACGACCAGCGCCAGTCGCGGGCGCTTTGCCAGGCAAAGGCCGCGTTGCCCAAGCACCAGCCACCGATCGTCATCACCACAAAGGAGGAGACATTCCAGGGAAATTTACTCATTGCCCACCCCGGCGCCAGGAAAAGCGCCGTGCCAATCAGCAGATAACTGAGAGCAGAAATGCGGGTAAGGACACGAGACGTAGAAGATAACATGGTTTTCTAACTCCTTCACTAACTCAACTTTTAAAGGTGTCATCTCAATCTGAGTTGATAACACTATGCATGATCTTTCGCCTCTGCAAAAAGGGTGCGCAATCCGCGCGCGAGAGCCGCTGGAAACACAGTAAGATGGTATTCATCCGGAAAGACGACATGGTCGACATAAAAACCTGGATAGCGCCGACTTTCGAGCACGGCTGCCAGCCTGCGCAAGTTTTGGTCCTGACGAAATGCGTGAAGCACCTGGTCCGGTATATTCTCATTTAACCAACCCTGTCCGCCGCTCTCTTCGCCCTCGCCCGCAGCCAGGAACACACGCGCTGGAAGGTCCGTATGATTTTCCGCCCAAACCTGCTCGTCGGAAAAGATAACCTCCTGATCCCACCACATGGAAGGGCTCACGAGCAGATAACGCGTGAATGTCTTTGGGCGATGAAACAGTGTGTACAGACCGAACAGGCCGCTGAACGAATAACCGATCAACGTCCGGTCTGTTGGGTGGACCGAATAACGGTTTTCGATTCCCGGAATGATCTCTTCCGCCAGGGCACGCAGAAATCGTGACGCGCCCCCCAACCCAAAAGGTGGTTTTATAGGGAACTCCGGTGGGAATCCTTGAAGGGTCGGGGTCAGGTCGCGTGCTCGCAGCGCCATGACTTGTCCCGGTTCACTGGTCGGATACCCTACCCCGACCACCATGATTGGCGGAATCTGACCACCTGAGAACGAACTGAACAGTCGCGATAAACCAATGACCATCTCAAGTGTGATAAATGGATCCAGGGCGTAGAGGGTAGGTACAACCCCGTTCGTCCTCCATTCACCGACAGGCTCTGCCACCGTGATTTGCAAACGATCTCCCACAGCGACCGAATCATGCTGGTAACTCGTAACGCTATACGCCGGATTCACTTGCATCCAGTTCTGATCGAATTGTTGTGCCATAATTTTCCTTCCTGCTCCCGCGGGCCTATAGACCCGCATCTGCCAGGGGCGCGATCGTTCGGTTGTGGCGATCGCACGAAGAAGTTTGCCGATCGGCGGATGTTTGCCTTCCATTTTTTATCTCCATAAACGTCTTCAAAACTTTTCCAGTCATTTTTTATGAGGCATTATTGAATGTTGCGCTTCCTGGCGAAGCAATATCTCCATATAAGACTTCCTGTAAAATAGCCAGCAGCTTCGGCCAGCCCAGGCCCTTTTCCACGAAGGCGTCGCAGCCTGCCTGGATGCCACGCTGTTTGGACAGGTCATCGCTATGGATGGAAAGAAGCACTACCAGTGGTGGTCGCGGCAAAACCTTCAACTGACGCGTCACATGAAAACCGTCCATGTCTGGCAATTCGATATCGAGGATGACCAGGTCCGGTTCCAGGTCGCGCGCCAGGCGCATTGCATCCATCCCATTGGCAGCATCTCCAACCACGGTCAGACCTGGTTCATCCAACAACAGCCAGCCCAGACTCTCGCGTACAGAGGCAACATCATCAACGATCAGGATACGATGGGGTTCCTGCGAGGGTTGCTTCATGCGATTCAGAGTTCCTCTACAAAGGGGAAGGTAAAGGCGATACACCTTTAGGCTCCCAATCGATTATGGCTGATCGCTTCCCACTCGCAACGCGCCAACCACAATTTGCGAAGCGGAGGAAGCCGGATCGCCTTCCGTCCAGGCCATGAACAGCGTATCGTTCGACGCCACTGCCGCGAGTCCGGAATCAGAGAGCTTGGTATCAGCATTGAAGCCGCCGGGCGGAGTATCCAGCGTCCAGGTCCCTGTCTGGGGGTCAGAGGCGAGATGGCGAACCTGGATCTCGAACTTGCCGGTGCCATCATCTTCCAGCCAGGCCACATAGGGCACATTCCCAACGAAGACGATGATCGGCGTGCGCGCATCATGGTTTGGATCGACGTTCAAGCTGGCGCCCACCTGCAGGAAGCTGTTGCGCGTGGCTGTATCCAGGCGCGAGACGAAGATCTGCCACTTGCCGTTCGGACCCAGCTCCGGCCAGGCAATCCAGGGCACTGTACTCTCACCGGCAACCAGGCTGCCGGCAGCCATTGAGGCATCCTTCGCGTCCTGCAACGGATTGATGTTCAAGGCACAGGTGGTTTCATCATTCGGCTGGCAGGCCGGGACATTGATCCACTTGAAGCCGCCGGGCGCCTTGGCATCCGCGACGCCGCGCGCAGTGAAGATACGGCTAGGCCGGTCACCGCCCGTCTCATGCCAGGTCACCCAGGGAACGGAATTGGCAGTCTCTGCAAAGACTCCGGTTGGGTGAAACGAACTGCGGAACGGATCGACATTCAGAGTCGGTTCGCTGGCTTTTAGGATGCCAACCGGTTCCCAGCGGAAACCGCCGATCACCTTTGGATCGCCAGTCTCATCCTTCACGCCTTTGGCAACGAAGATCTGCGTGGCAAAGGAATTGATGGAGGTTTCCTCCCACGCCACCCACGGGGCGGGCGGGCTGGTGGGATCACCTGAACCGGAGAAGATGAACGGATGGGAAGCAGGCCGGTTCGTCTGAATGTTCAAGCTCGCCTCCCCACTGCCACGGTCCTGCCCGGCTTGCTGCCATAGTCCCGTGTCTTTGATAAACCGGCTGGCAAAGACCTGAGGGACATCCTTAAACCCGGGGCTGGGTTCGACCCAGGCCGACCACGGCACAGACCTATTCTCACCAGCCAAAGTAATAGTGGGAAAATCGCCGACCACGTTGACGTGGAGATTCAACGAAGCACCGCGCGCCTGGAACGATTCGCCTTCCAATTGGCTGGAGAAGATCTGGCGCACACCACCGGACGAATTCTCTGCCCAAACCGTCCAAAGCCCGGACGGATCGTTGAAAACTAAGGAAGCATTTTGTCCGGCTTGTGCGGCGTCGCGGTTGAGCACACCAAGCAGCGTAAAGCCGGGTTGAGATGCGGAGGGCGCGGCAGCGGTTGGAGTAGCTGTCTCGCCTCCGGTAGAGGGGATCACGGCTGTAGGCTCAGCCGTCGGTGGCGAGGTGCTCTCTGCCGCGGAGTAAGTCGCGGTCGCTGCGGGAGCTCCGCAGGCGGATAAGAGCATGATCGTGAGGATCATGAGA
>DASTJG010000251.1:0-5794 GCA_035716785.1 Anaerolineales bacterium | reverse complement strand
AAGACCAGCGTACTGGCAGTCCTGTGGACAGGTGACGCTCAAAAATAGGAGCGTTTCGGGAACATTTGCAATGATTTGAACGTATTAATGACTTGGAACGACCGGAGGAGAATCTTATGAAATCGAAACTGCAAGTCTCATCAATGCTGTTGCTCATCGCGTTGGTGCTATCGTTTGTGCCTGCGGCAGCCTTGCCCTCTGCTGCATCTGCGGCGCAAGCCTGTACCGATCGGGCACAGTTTCTCGCCGACGTAACTGTCCCGGATGGCACCCGCTTTGATCCCGGTGCAGCGTTCACGAAAACCTGGCGGTTGAAGAACATCGGCACCTGTACGTGGACAACCTCCTACAGTGCGGTATTTGATTCCGGCACACAGATGGGTTCAACGACTTCGTCGCCCTTCGCAAACAATGTGGCACCCGGTCAGAACATTGAGGTGACAGTCAACATGACCGCCCCGAATGCTGCAGGTCACTATATTGGTTATTGGAAATTCAAGAATGCCAATGGTGTGCTCTTTGGTATCGGTGTCAATGCGAATAAATCCTGGTGGGTCGAGATCAATGTCACCGGTTCCTCCACAGGTGGCGTTGCTTATGATTTCACTGCCAATGCTGGTTCGGCTACCTGGTCAAGCGGCGCGGGCGGATTGACCTTCCCCGGCACAGATAACGATGTGAAGGGCTTTGCCTTGAAGCTTGATAAGCCCAATTTTGAAAGCGGCGTTGTCGGCTCACAGCCCGGCTTGCTCTTTTCTCCTCAACAGATCACAAACGGATTCATCCAGGCCCGCTATGGTGACTTTACCGTGCAAAGCGGAGACCGTTTCCAGGCGACGGTTGGTTGTCAGGCTGGCGCGACCTCCTGCTACGTAGCGTATCGTCTTGACTACGAAGTTGGCGGCTCGATCCGCACTTTCTGGACTTTCCGTGAAAAGTTCGAAGGCTGGACGTACAATGCTAATCTCGACCTGTCCCCGCTGGCAGGACAAACTGTCAAGTTCATTCTGTATATTTCTGCGTATGGCTCACCCGTAGGTGACCGCGCTTTGTGGGGCAACCCGGTCATTGCGCGCAAAGGTTCGACACCTCCGCCAACAGTGACGGGCACGCCTCCTACAGTCCCGCCGACGACCGTCACCGTACCGCCTTCCTCCTGCGATCGGGCCCAGTTCGTGTCAGACGTCAGCATCCCGGATGGGACCACCATGGCTCCGGGCGCGACCTTCACTAAGACCTGGCGCTTGAAGAACGTGGGCCAGTGTGCGTGGACCAAATCGTATCAACTGGTGTTCTTTAGCGGCGAGCCAATGGGCGCGGCTGCCTCTGCCGCATTCCCGAAAGATGTTGCCGTTGGTCAGACGGTGGATATCTCCATCAACATGACCGCCCCTTCCGCGGCCGGTTCCTATCGCGGCTACTGGATGTTCAAGAATGCCAACGGTGCGCTGTTCGGGATCGGTGCCCAGGCGAACAAACCCTGGTGGGTGGATATCCGGGTTTCCGGCCCAACCGTTACCCCCGGTGGACCCACCCTCACCCCATCGGCAACAGCAGCCACGGTGACCCCGGGCGCCAACACCGCCTATGACTTTGCATCCAATGCCTGTGCCGGAACGTGGTACAGCGGTGCAGGCCAGCTCCCGTGCCCGGGCACAGATGGCGATGCGAAGGGCTTTGTGTTGAAGGTGACCAATCCCAAACTTGAGACGGGCGCGACCGACAGTCGTCCCGGTATCGTCACGTTCCCGCAGAATATTCAGAACGGATACATCCAGGGTTTCTACCCACCGTTCAAAGTCCAAAATGGTGACCGTTTCCGCTCGATCATCAACTGCCAGGCTGGCGCGAATACTTGCTATGTAGCTTTCCGTCTTGATTACCAGACCGGCTCCGATCCCATCAAAACATTCTGGGGGCCGTTCCTCGAGAGATATGAAGGTCAATATTACTCTGTGGATGTGGACTTGAGTCCGTTGGCCGGCAAGGACGTCAAGTTCATTCTGACGGTGCTTTCGGCGGGTGTCGCGACGGGCGACCGCGCCCTCTGGGTGGGTCCGATCATCTATCGCGCGGGTGCTTCACCTGCCACTTCCGCTCCAGCCAGCGCGACGCCAACCAACACGACGGCTCCGGCCTCTGTAACCCCCGGGACTCCCACGTTTACACCGACACCGACCCTCTCACCCACTCCCGGCACGCCGAGTGTCACACCTACCGCGACGACGAGCGCGGCAAATACATTTCAAAACATAAAATATAATTTCAAATTTACCCTTCCACCTGGCTCAACGATCGTGAGCCAGTCCGATAACACAAGTCGTGTGTCCCTGCCGATAACGGCAGGGACTAATCTTATTTCGAAGTATATTCAGATCCATGTAGTGGAGGGCACGAACCCCTGCGTCAGTCCGGCAGTCGATGGAACACCAAGTTCCACCGAAAATGTGACGATCAATAACATTCCGTTTGTCAAAACGACAGGTCAGGGCGCAGCAGCAGGCAATCGCTATGACTGGACTGTCTATGCCACCACGCGTAATAATGCCTGCATTAGTCTTGCTTTCGTTCTGCACTCTGCGAACCCCGGAAATTATGCAACCCCTCCGCCGGTCTTTGACATGGCGAAGGAGTCCGCGGTGATCGGGACGATCATGTCCACGTTCAATTGGATCACCGGCGGGTCAGGTGGAACGATACTGCTGAGCGACAATTTCTCTGCCCCTGGGTGGGGTACGGGCGCTGACCCGTATGCCTCGGTCCAGTATGCGAATGAGGCTCTGAAGTTCACCATTTCCACCGAGGACTATTTCATATGGAGCGTCCCAAATGATGTGGATTATCAGAATATTCACATGGATGTAACTGTACGAAACAATGGTACCCATCCTACTACAGCCTTTGGTGTGATTTGCAATCAGCATGGAGCAGATGGTTTGTCATATTACTATTTTGCGATGACGCCAGGGGGCCAGTATGTGATTGCAAAAGCTGAAAGTGGGCAAGTGGATGTTTTTCTCACAAACAATGGCGAATGGGGATTCTCCAGCCTGATCGCACAGAACGCTTCTTCGTATCGCATAGGTGCTGACTGCGGCAATGGAAATTTAACATTATATGTAGATGGAAAACAGATTTCTTCCGTCTCTGATTCAGCATTCGCGAGTGGAGGCATTGCCCTCTTCGCCTGGAGTGGGGAAGAGGTAGCATCGGCTGATGTTTCTTTTGATGATTTTGTAATGATCCAACTCTAGGAAGAGTATTTCAATATGACGCCCTGTTTCAAACCGGACAAAGGAGAATTTCGGTACGAAGCGTGTGGATTGTCAAACTCAAATGTACACCTTGCTTTCGTTTGAAGCAATTCCTTGACCTTGTATGGCATACAATCATGTCCCTCAATAGACCTACCCTTCTTCTTGCTGACGATGATCCCACAATTGCAGATAGCCTCGCTCCGTTCCTCGAGCGCGCAGGATTCCACGTGCTGGTCGTATCGGATGGGGTCAGCGCGCTGGAAAAGGCGCAGGCACACCATCCGGAGCTGATCATCCTGGATGTACTCATGCCGCGCATGGATGGACGGGAAACGCTGCGTCGTTTGCGCAAGTCCAAGATCTGGACTCCGACCATCCTGTTGACGCAAGTTGGGGAGGCGTCGGAACGTGCCCTGGCTCTCGAAGAAGGCGCGGACGATTATCTCAATAAACCTTTCGATCCGCATGAGCTGCTGGCGCGCATCCGGGCTGTGTTACGACGCGCCCGTCCAGGGGAGCGCTCTCTCTCTGCCGCGTGGCTGTTGACCGCAAACGGCCTTGCACTGGATCGGCGTGCCCGCCGCGCGACCCTATCCGGCAAGACTGTTGAGTTAACTCCGAAAGCCCTGGCAGTGCTCGAATATCTCATGACCCATGCTGACGAGGCGGTCACGCGTGAACGTCTGCTTGAAGCCGTCTGGGGCTGGGAATACCCGGCCGGCACGCGTACGGTTGATACACGTATGGCCGAATTGCGTCGCGCCCTGAATGATGACCCGGCGGACCCTCATTTTATTGAAACCATTCCCGGGGAGGGCTATCGCTTCATTGCGCCCGTGCACGGAGAGGGGTAAGATTCCTGTCATGCTCAAGAAAAGCTGGGTCAATTTAATCTTGCTATTCCTGCCGCTCGTCGGGGGAATTATTGCGTTTGTACTGGCAACGTTATTTTTGCTGTATGTCCCTCCGTTTATGGTGACAGCCGACTTCGGTTTTGTGGGGATTGTGTTTGGCATGACCGTTCGCAACCTGGGCCTGATCGCTTTGATGCTGGGGCTTTTCATCACGGGTGTGCTGTTGATCCTCTACAACCGGTCCGTGCGGCGTCAGGAACGAATGAAGATGTTGCTGGAGCAGGCAGAACTGGAAGCAGAACAGGGACGGCGTCGCTTCCTGCGGCGGCTCGACCATGAGATCAAGAATCCGCTGACGGGCTTACGGGCCGCGCTGGTCAACATGGAAGAAGCGCAGGCCGATACAGATCGTCAACGTGCAGTGGAAAATGCCAGTCACGCGGTAGAACGCCTCACACGCTTACTGACAGACCTGCGCAAGTTATCTGATCTTGGTGAACGCCCCATCGAGCTTTGGCAGGTGGATGTTCCAGATTTACTACAGGATGTGGTGGATGCTGCCCATGTGCTGCCTGCTTACAAGGGACGTGAAGTCAGCCTCTTGATTCCCAAAGTGCCATCGCCCTTTCCAATGATCACAGGCGATCGCGACCTGCTTGTCCTGGCAGTCTATAACCTGGTCGAGAATGCACTCAAGTTCACCGGTGGGACGGATTCGGTGGAGATCCGTTTGGGAGAGGATGGCCGTGCCATCCTCATCGAAGTTGCCGACTCCGGCGGCGGGATTCCCGTGGAGGACGTGTCCAAAATTTTCGAGGAACTTTATCGTGGTTCCAATGCCCGCAGCACAGACGGGAGCGGGCTGGGGCTGGCCTTAGTCCATCGCATCATCGCATTGCATGGGGGCCACATTCAGGTACGCAGCAGCCAGGAGGAGCCGCGCGGCACAGTATTTACCGTCCGCCTGCCTGTCAGCAACAAAAAGGTCACACTGCTGCCATCGAACTAATCCATGCAAAAGAAAAGTTGGATCGTTCTTGTCTTGATTTTTCTGCCACTCTTGCTTGGTGCGCTCGCTTCCTTGGGCGCGCAGTGGTATTGGAATCCTGATCCGGTCCCGTTGCTGGTCTTCAAAGTGGATGTAGGGATGGTTGCCTTTGTATCTGGCGTAGTGATCACATCGTTTTTGAGCGTCGCTTACATCAGCAGCTGGATCAAGGAACGGGATGCCCAGCGAATGATCGAACAATCTCTGGAGGAATCGGAACAGGGACGTCAGCGTTTTATCCGCAGGCTCGATCATGAGATCAAGAATCCGCTGACGGGTCTGCGCGCCGCGCTGGTCAATTTGCAGGAGATGGGCGATTCGGAGGAACGACAGCGCTCCGGGGAAAACGCCAATCGGGCCGTCGAGCGCCTGACGCGCCTGCTGAACGATCTGCGCAAACTATCAGACCTCGAGGAACGTTCGATCGAGCGTATGCCCATTGATATCCCGGAATTGCTGGATGATGTGGTCGAAGCTGCGCGCACGATCCCTGCCTATCAGGGACGCAACGTGAATCTGTTCATCACGAAAGTCCCATCTCCGTTGCCAGCGGTGACAGGAGACTGCGACCTGCTTAGTCTGGCGGTGTACAACCTCGTCGAAAACGCTCTCAAGTTCACGTCGGCGAAAGATTC
>DASTJG010000250.1:0-13974 GCA_035716785.1 Anaerolineales bacterium | reverse complement strand
GCTGGATCTCTCGTAAAATAAGGTGCGCATCATCTTTGGAATCTTCGATGATTAGAATCCGCAAATATGTTCCCATTAGCCTATTTTTTGGGCGGAGCCTCGTTCAATATCAGCCAGTATAACCCAAGCTGGCGGACTGCTCCAATGAACTGGTCAAAGTCCACAGGTTTCTGAACATACGAATTTGCGCCCAGACTATAACCATTCAAGCGGTCTTGTTCTTCCTTTGAGGATGTAAGGATGACGACGGGGAGGAGACGGGTATTCTCATTGGCGCGAACGCGACGCAATACCTCCAATCCATCGATCTTGGGAAGCTTCAAGTCCAGCAATACCACCTGCGGCAGTTCATGCGGATTGCGATCCGCATACGCGCCCGTGCAAAACAGGAAGTCAAGAGCTTCCGCGCCATCCCGCACCACGGCAAGCTCATTGCCAATGTTGTTTTTTTTGAGAGCCCGTAGTGTGAGCGCCTCGTCGTCCGGATTATCCTCCACCAGTAGAATCATTTTGTGTTGCATCCTCTTTCTCCGTTATAAAGTAAAGTAAAACGCAGCTCCCTTGCCTTCTGCGCTTTCTGCCCAGATACGCCCGCCATGAATGGCAATGATCCTTTGGACAGTTGCCAGACCCACGCCGGTCCCTGGAAACTCACTGATCGAGTGCAGGCGTTGAAAAACACCGAACAATTTATCGGCATAAGCCATGTCGAAGCCGACCCCATTGTCGCGCACATAAAAGGTTCGTTCCTTGACATGAGCTTTCTGCCCGAATTCGATCACTGGCTGTTCCTGCCTGGAAGTAAATTTCCAGGCATTACTCAACAGGTTTTCCAAAACAATGTGCAGGAGACGCGGGTCACCCTCGACCATCAGGTCGGGCGTGATCGAAAAGGCGACCTGGCGGTTTGGCTGACTCTCTTTGAGAGATCGAGCAATTTCTTCGACCATCTGGCTCAAATTGATGAACTTGGGCTGCAGCGCCGTCCGCGTGAGGCGCGAGAGGTTGAGCAGGTCATCGATCAAGGTTGCCATACGTTGCGCCGCCGCGCGGACGCGTTCCAAATAGCCTTTTCCTTCGTCGGGGAGTTGCTCGCTGTAGTCTTCCAGCAGCACGTGGCTAAACCCGTCGATGCTCCGCAGGGGGGCGCGCAGGTCATGCGAAACAGAATAACTGAACGCTTCCAATTCCTTGTTGGCGGCCTCCAGTTGGGCGGCGCGTTGCTTTAGATCCTCATTCAGTTTTTGGACATCCTCCTCCATGCGTTTGCGCTGGGTTACATCGCGAATTGCGGCGCTGACCAAAAGCCCGCTCTCCGTTTCTAATGGACTGAGACTGATCTCCACCGGGAACTCGATGCCGCTCTTGCGCAAACCGTACAATTCCAGTCCCATTCCCATGGGGCGCACGGGATGTTCAACATAATAGCCATCACGATGTTTAACGTGCCGTTTGCGAAATCGTTTTGGCGTCAGGAGCTCAATCAGTTGACCGATGAGTTCCAACCGGTCGTAACCGAACATCTTTTCTGTTTGCGAGTTGACTAGTTGAATCATGCCCTCCTGATCCACCACAACCATTGCATCTGGTGCAGATTCGAGCAGGCCGCGGAACTGTGCTTCGGCACGTTTGCGCTCTGTAATATCGCGGATCGCGGCGATGATCAAATTGTCATCTTCGGTCTCCATCGGGCTGAGGCTGATCTCAACCGGAAATTCATTCCCGTCCTTGCGAAGGGCATACAGATCAAGGTCGGCGCCCATGGGGCGAGGTTGAGGATTCTTTCCATATTGTTTACGGTGAAAGGGGTGTGTATCCCTGAATCGTTCTGGAACCAAGAGTTCGACATGCTTTCCTACAAGTTCATCACGCTTATAGCCGAACAGCTTTTCCGTTTGGGCATTGACCATGACAATGGTCCCCTGATGATCGATGATCACCATGCCATCCGGCGCGGCCTCAAGCAGCCCGCGGAACCTGCGCTCACTTTGTTGTTGTCTGAGTGCGTCCTGCACGGTTTCCTCCTGTTGGCGGATCAATTGCTCTTTGGTTTCAAGATAAGCATTTCCAATCCCACTCATGGCAATATCGATCAGGGTGTCCATGCCTTGTATGGCAGACAGTAGAAGTTCGGTCGACGTTCCATAGGTGTTTACCAAATGAGGCATGAAATACTTCCGGAAGGCGGCAATAAGTTCGAACCAGGCATGAAAGCTTAAGCCAGCCCGGGCATAGCCCATTCCTTGCGCTTGCAGGTTTTTTAAGTACGGTTCCCAATCTCCGGAAAAGATAGCATTTCGTTGAAGCTCACGGCTCCTGGCTTGTTGCTCGGCAGCAGCCTGTGAAGGTGTGTTTTGCAGGATGAATTTAAATTCCGCGTGCTGGCTCGCCATCTCCTGTAATTTGGTTGTGATCTCTTCGCGATGCGCCTCATAAACGTTCCAATAATCCTGCAAGCCCTGTTTTTCTTCAGGGCTGAGATCAGGGATGGTAATTTTCGGAAATGGCGCGTTCATTTATTATCTATTAAATGTTGTGCTGTACTTACTGGATTTCTTTCCCCATGAATCAGTTTATCGGCGACGAGTATGACAGGCCTTCGCAAGGATGAAATGTGACTCATGAAGTCATAAGGATGCCTGAATGAAGAGTTCGATGATGATTTCAAGGCAAAAATCGGATAAGGCTTATCCTGTTTCCCGCACTATACAACTTTACGAAGAAAAAATCAAGGGTAGTTTGTGTTGAATAGGTTACACACTATTAATAATGCTTCTCAATCCCTCCGAAGCCATATTGCTTGTTTTTCTCGGTCATTTTAATAAAATAGTGTAATCGCTTTTTGAATTCGTCAGGTCTTTTCCTCGCCCCCTCGATAAATCCAATGCGAATACGCTTGTAGGGATCGGAGAATTTCTGAAAATGTTTCCATGCCTGCTTGTTTGCTTTGATCGCATTCAGAATATCTTCCGGGATCTTGAGTTTCTCGTCCAAAATACCGGCAAGAGTTTCACGCACTTCTTTGATCACCTTGCGTCGTTTGACCAGGTTTCTCAGCCTTTCCTTGTTAGCGGGGGAGTATAGGCTTTTGGGTTTTCGAGGGGAGAATCTTTGTGCGGTTCGTTCTTTATCAAGCGTTTTGAATGTGCTGTCGATCCAGCCAAAACACAGGGCTTCCTCCACCGCATCGTTGTAAGCAATGCGGGGTTGGCCGGTCTCTTTTTTGTAATAGACCAGCCAGATTTCCTTTTCAGTCTTGTAATGTTCGCGGAGCCACTTGCGCCAGTCCTTGCGATTCGTTACGTGAAGAGTCTTAGTGACTTCCATTTGGCTTCTCTCGTTCATTCTGGACGATAGGGCGCTTCCGTTTCGATATCGCCGACATATTCTGGCAGGTCGCTGTGCCCGAGCATCTGGCGGATGGCCTGGATCTCGCCGATGTGATACCAGTAGTGATAGGTGATGCGGTGCATGGCGGAACCAATCGTCTGTCCAACCGCTTCGCCGTTGAGAAGCAGGTCTTTTTGCAGCGTCTCTATTGTTAGCGAGTCAAGAAATGGATCGGCAGCTTTCGTTACCATATGCCACATTTCGAGCATTGCTTTGAAGGATGGTGTGCTCATCGGCGCACCATAGGCAAAAAGTTCGTTCAGTTGAGGGAAAAGGAGAATGCCTTGCGGTCTGATCAACCAGGTACGCTGTTCGTGCCAGGCGAGATGACCGACTGTCCAACTGATGCAGTTCATCGGTCCGAAGTGACAGGCTCCATCTTCTTCGGAAACGCCTTCGAGACCGCGCAGCCATTCTCTGCGCGTGAACCGGAATTGGTCGATGAGTGGGTGCGACATAATTTTCTCTCAGCCTCTTGTGTCTATTAATATCATACGAGTGTTCAAATTTACAGCGTTGTTTATGCTGCTTTTCGCTTCACTTCCAGGACAGCGATCTTGGTCGAATGATTGAAGGGCGCGGGGTCAGTGATCGGCTTGCTCAGGCGCGTTTCCGGGTAGCCGGTAAAATCCTCCGGGACAGGGATCAGACCCTTTATCTTCAGGTATCCATCCTTGCACAGTTCTTCGAGCGTCTGCAGATACTCTTTGCCGCTGACGTACAGCGCGTTGTTGATGACGACCAAATATCCGCCGTTGTTAACCAATGGGCGGACCTTGTTGATCAGCCGCGCGCTTTCGTTGACCTGGTCGACTTTGCCTTTTGCTGTGGTGGAGAAGAAAGGAGGATCGATCAACACACAGTCAAAGGTCTGGTTTGCGCGTTTGAATTTGCCGACCAGTGTAAAGAAGTCCGTAGCGATGAAATCCTGTTTCTGGATGGGAAAGCCGTTCAAGGTATAAGACGTTTTTGCCACATTCAGGAACTGACGATTGAGATCGTGCTGTACGACGAGCTTTGCCCCGCCTGCCAGTGCCGCGACGCCCAGGCTGCCCGTGTATGCAAAGGTATTCAAAACCGTTTTGCCTTGCATGTTTTCGATGAGCCAGGTACGCAGGTTGCGCGTGTCCAGGTAGAGACTTGTGTCGCGATTCATCGTCAAATCGATGGAATACCAGATGCCATGTTCTTTGATTTTTGTATCTGGCTTTTCACCAAATAACAATTGCCCGCGCTTCTCTTCCTGCGTTTCACTATTCCGGACCTTTACGATCCCTGCGCGTAGCCAGGTCAGTGTGCTCTGTAGAAATTGGGTTGCGTGTTCAACCAGCAGGTTGCCTTGTATAGGATCGTCTGCATAGTTGTGGATCATTAGGGTGGTTGCATACAGATCGATCACAAGATCAGAGTTGCCTTCCGTGAATCCGTTGAAGAGGCGGAACGCGGTCTCATGCCGCGCGTCGAAGAAGGATGAGCGCGCCGCAAGCGCTTTTTCGAGCAGGGGAATAACAGAAGCAGACATCACTATCCCAATTGCTTCGCAAGCCATGTTGAAATCACCGCGAGCGATTCCATACTTACCTGGTGTCCCATCTGGAATTCGTAGTAGGAAAGATAAACTCCCAGCTTTTGTAACAGATCGCGGCTGGTGCGCGCCCAATCTACAGGGATCATCGTATCCTGCTCACCATGGGTCAGGATAAAAGGTTTATCTTTTACATCGGCTTCTTTAATTTCCCAACCTATTGTTTCTGGCATGGTATTTGGGATGTAGCCTGATTGTGCGATCACGCCTGCGATGCGGTCAGGGCGGCCCAGTGCATAGCACATGGAAAGAAGACTGCCCTGGCTGAACCCAAGCAGGAACAATTTTTGAGGATCGATTGGGTACTCAGAAAGGATTTCATCAATAAAATGATCTATTGTTTCAAGAGCTGAAGCTACTTTTTCAGGGTCTGGTCTGCCGATTACTTGAACCCGGTACCACTCATAGGAATTAATACCCAATTTGTGCGGGGCGCGTGGGCTGATCCAGAGCAGATCACTCGGTAGGTGGGTGGCAAGCCCAATAAGGTCCTCCTCATTGCTGCCGCGTCCATGCAGCGCAAGGATTGTTGGATAGCGTGAGCTGTCCCCCGGTTCCAGAAACGGCGTTGGATAGTGAACCAGATGATGTAGGGACAGTTGTTTGGATGTCATATCTTATTTCATTCGTTGAAGCTTCTGCTTGATCCGCAGGGCTTCATTCAGATGCAGGAAGTTATGGCGGGTGGGCGGCATGAGCAGCAAGCCTGCAACTGTGCGTTTGCTCCAGTAATCCAAAATGCCGATGGCTTCCGGAAGCAGCGCCCCTTCATCCATCACTTTTTGCAGGCGTGAAGCTTCTGCTTTCTGCGGGAACTCTTCTGGCTTCAACTTCCGGACGATCTCGCGCGTCCTGTGTCCCACGGATTGCCGATAGGCTCGCAGTTGGCCGATGCCAATTCGGGCGCTGAGAGCCGCTACCCCTGTGTCCTCCATGCTGTTGCCGGAATGGATGACCGCGGCTTTCATTTGCTTTTCCCAACCATCTTTGATGAAGAGCTGGGGAGTCCCTGCCACAAGCAGGTTCATGGTGATGTCTTCACAGCGGGCGAGGTGGAAGAGGATCCATGCGATGGAATGCTCGCTGCGCGGCGGCATGCAGCGGATCTGGTCTTCCGTCAAATCGTTCAAAACCTCATCTTCAAACGACCACAATTTTGTTTTTGTTACTTTTGCAGAGTGCACCATGGCATGCTGGATCATAAAAAGCTCGATAGCCTTTTGGTAATCTCCCTTTGACAGGACCTGGCGGAGATTTTGATGTCCTTGATTCCATTGCTTGTGATTTGTATCCATGATGATGTGTCCTTGAAAGTATTCACGCGGGTGATAGAAATTACGCTTTCCGGATGTTCTTCGGGTTCAGCACAGAGATCAGCCGAGTTCCTTTTCCGAGCCGGTCTGCGGCAGCTTCGCTCAACTCCACCCAGTAAAAACTACGATGCCGAGTATATGGGTCGATCCGCACGACGGTCCCCTCGAACCATTGTCGCCCAGGCGCCACGTTGCCGCCTTCACTCCCCCAAACCCTGGCATCGAGGAAGATCTCGACCCGGTCGCCAATTACTATTTCATCTGCCATACCGCTTATCTGCGGCGATTTGCCCAAAACAGGAGACCCAGTGCGACGACGATCATAATTCCGCCGTTGATCGCCCACTGCGGATCGCCTGTCATGAAACTGCCAGGCAGAACGTTAATCCCTTGCAGGAAGAAGGTGCCTCCGGCCAGGATAAGTAAAATGCCGATAATGTTTAAAACCGTTTTCATTCTCTCTCCTCTACTATTGCGTGATTATACACTTGACGAAGATTCTGCTTTCTGCATTGCGTGTTGGTAATCAGCCAATATGATATAATAGAACACCCGTTCCTATTTTTGTTCCCACATATATAAATTATGAACTTCAAATTACAAGCACCCTTTCAACCGATGGGCGACCAGCCCGAAGCCATCCGTGGACTTGTGGACGGCGTCCGCAGCGGCAGGCAGCACCAGGTCTTGCTCGGCGCGACCGGCACAGGCAAGACGTTCACGATCGCGTCCGTGATCCAGGAACTCCAGAAACCGGCGCTGATCATGGCGCACAACAAGACCCTGGCCGCACAGTTGTATGCCGAGTTCAAGGAGTTCTTCCCCGAGAACGCGGTCTCTTACTTTGTATCCTACTACGACTATTATCAACCTGAAGCCTATGTACCGCGCCATGATCTCTACATCGAAAAGGAGACCGAGATCAACGAAGAGATCGAACGTTTGCGCCTCGCCGCGACGACCGCGCTGGTCTCCCGCCGCGATGTGATCATAGTCGCCTCCGTTTCCTGTATCTATGGCTTAGGCTCGCCGGAGGAGTTCGGCAAAGGGACGGTTGTCCTGCAGGTTGGACAGTTGTACCGCCGGAATGCCCTGCTCCGTCAATTGATCGAGTCACAATACCAGCGCAACGATATGGAGCTAAAACCAGGCACCTTCCGGGTGCGCGGCGATACGCTGGAGATCATCCCCGCCTATGAGGATAAAAAGGCCTATCGCATCACTTTCTTTGGCGATGAGGTCGAGCGGATCGTACAAGTCAGCCCGCTGACGGGTGAAGTGTTCGCCGAACCGGAGGAAGTCTCGATCTATCCGGCCAAGCAATACCTCACCGATGCAGATCGTTTGAAAGATGCAATCCACAACATCGAAGCTGAACTCGAGGAACGCCTGGCGTTCTTCAAAGAGCAGGGAAAACATCTCGAAGCTCAGCGCATCGAACAGCGGACCCGTTACGACCTTGAGATGCTGAAGGAAGTGGGCTATTGTTCCGGCATCGAAAACTACTCCCGTCACCTGGATGGACGCGCCCCGGGTACCCACCCCTGGACGATGATCGACTTCCTGCCGAGTGATTACCTGCTTGTGATCGATGAGAGTCATATGACCGTCCCGCAGATCCGCGGGATGTACAACGGCGACCGCTCCCGCAAGGAGACGCTGGTCGAGTACGGATTCCGTCTGCCGAGCGCGGTGGACAATCGCCCGCTGAAGTTCGATGAGTTCGAGCAGGTGATGGGGCACACAATCTACACCTCTGCGACGCCGGGTCCCTATGAGATGGGAAAAGCGGATCAGGTTGTGGAGCAGATCATCCGCCCGACGGGACTCGTTGATCCCGAAGTGGAAGTGAGACCGACGACCGGGCAGGTGGATAACCTGGTTGGCGAGATCAGGGAGCGGGTGGAAAGAGGCGAGCGCGTCCTCGTCACGACGCTCACGAAGCGGATGGCGGAAGACCTGTCCGAGTATTTGCAGGAGCTGGGGATGAAGGTCCATTACCTGCATTCCGAAGTGGAGACGCTGGAGCGCGTCGGCATCCTGCGTGATCTGCGCCTGGGTGTCTTCGACGTACTGGTCGGTATCAACCTGCTGCGGGAGGGGCTTGACCTGCCCGAAGTCTCGCTGGTGGCGATCCTCGACGCGGATAAGGAAGGCTTCCTGCGCTCAGGGACGGCTCTGATCCAGACGATCGGGCGCGCGGCCCGTCACGTCAGCGGACGCGTGATCATGTACGCCGACAGGATGACGGACTCGATGAAGTTCGCCATCGATGAGACGAATCGCCGCCGTGCCAAGCAGGTGAAATACAACGAAGAGAATGGCATCATTCCCATCAGTATCCATAAAGCAATCCATGACCTGACTGAAGAATTTTCTGAAAAGGCTGTCAGCGAGATGCGGGGCGAATACAAGACCAAGAAGGGCATTGGCGACATGCCGCGCAACGAATTGCAGAAGATCATCCAAGAGATGGAAAAGCAGATGAAGGAGGCGGCCAGGAACCTTGAGTTCGAGCGAGCCGCAGCTCTGCGCGATGAGATGTATGAGTTGAAGACCCTGCTTGCCGAAGATGAAAAGCTGAAGCCCTGGGAGAGGATCAAGCTCCTGGCAGGTGAAGAGTAAACATAAAAGGATTTGCGACAATCATCGCAAATCCTTTCTTCTTAATGAGATATGGACGTAAATGGCCTAATCATATCTGTAAGGATATAAAAAGTGGATTACCGTATCGGCATGCTATACTGCCTCTGTTTATCAAAAAACTTTAAGGGTAGCCCAGATGAAACAAGAAATACAACTTCACTTCGAATATGAGAACATGAAGAAGCGTCCTCTGGAACTGCCAGAGGACCTTCAGAATTATTTGAATGTGCGCAGGCAATCTTTATTGGATCAACTGGAGGCAGGGCAGTATTCAGGGCTGGACCAGGAAGAACAGGAATGGCTGGCGCGTTCCTACCCCATCCTCTCCATCGTCGCGCCGGTGATGACTACCAGCGAGGGAAAGATAGAATTTCCCGGCGACCCCATGTGCCTGTATTCTGCTCTGAGCTATGCAGTGGACCAGGTGGTGCAGGCGCGGCGGATGGGACTCGGCCAGGATGCTCCTTATAACGATTTGTGCCCGCAATGGGGGTATCTTCCTACAGCTGAGTACCGTGCAAACGTCGATGCCAACGGGATTCGCCAGTATGATTGCAAACGTCTGAATACCGATCAAACCATTTTCGACCCGCGTGTATGGAATGAAATGGTGCGGGACTATTTTGTAAGCAAAGTCCTGCTGGTCCTGCGCCCGAAGGTTGTTTTGATCAGCGCTGTTTCACCTGCCCACCGTTACGCGATCGATATCGCACGAACTGTCCGCGCACATCTGCCCGATTGTATGATCGTGCTTGGGGGACGCCACACCGATGAGACTCTTCATTTCGATAAAAGCGAGCGGCGGATCGTCCTTGAGCCGAGTGGCACTGTCAGCAAAATACTTGATGGATCGATCGAGCCTGTCTTTGATTTCCTGGTTGCCGGTGATGGGTACTACGCCCTGGATCTTTTGCTTAAGATCAGCTCGCTTTCCATGGATCTTGATTCCAGGAACATCAGCAGACATGCCATCATTGAGAATCTCTCGAAATTTTCCCGTTTGTTCGATCCGCTGCCTGGAACTTCCGTCATTGTTGGAATTGGGGATGATGAAATCCATGCCTGGCCAATTTGTTCGGGTATCAAGCTGGACCTCAAAGCCCTGCCGTCTCCTTACAGCGCCTTTGCCATTCGGGCTTTATTTCCCATCTTCAAAAATGAAGAGCGCATCCTGCGGACTGCACACTTCATGGTGACAAATTCCTGCACCTATCATTGTTACTTCTGTTCTGAAGGCGTGACGGTGGTAGGTGGGTTCAATTCCTTTCGCATGGATGGTATTGAAAAAGCTCTTGAGCGCGTGATCGAGTACCTTGATTACGGCGCCGAAGCGCTCTTTTTCGATGATTCCATTTTTTGGGGAGGAAATTTTGGAGATGTGGTCAACTTCTCGATGGGATTGATCCATATCCGCGAGATGGCAGCAAATTCGTCGACAGAGATTATTCATGTTTACGGACGCGAGATCCCAACCGCAAGAATTCTAGGACTTCAGTGGGGGGCACAATTCACTGTTGATCTGCTGGCCTCGCGGCGCGTACCGGAAGAAGCCGTTTATGCTCTGACCCAAATGAAAAAAGCAGGCTGCTGTTATATCTATATTGGCATCGAAAGCATGTCCGCGCCTGTGATCAAACAGGTTCACAAGAACGTCAATCTAAAAATTCCCTGGGAGGATCGCGTCCGAACTGCTCTTGGGCTCGCGCGTATGGCCGGGATCACGGTCGGCTCTTCCGTACTGTTCGGTCTGGACGGTGAGACGGACGAGACCATTGCAGAAACGATCAACAAAGTGGAGGAACTTCTGGCGGAAGACTTGCTCTGCATCGCAAGCCCCAACATCCTGACGTATCATCCCAATACAGAAATTACCAGTTTGCACGGAATGAAAAATAAACTGGATTACCATTCGATCGGTATAGCGAATCGTCCTCCATATATCTATTTCGAAGAAGCATTCCCCGCAGTTGTCTCCAAAAATCTCAGCGAGGATCAGATCTGGTTTATCCACGAGCAGTCCAGGCAAAGATGGGGAACAAAACGAAATACAAACCCCATGCCCGATGTCTCTTTGGGCGACAGCCTGTAATTGACTGTCTTGCTGCATCGGAAAAAACAATCGTAGGAAACCAATCAAGCCGCCCGTTAACGGGCGGCTTGTAACGCACTGGCAAAATCGTCGATCCTTAGGTTCCCTGTGTTACACCCTGTGTTTTGACCATTTCCACGCCGAGGGCGGCCAGTTCTTCCACCTGTTCGGGCTGCAGCACGCCCATCGTAGCCAAGTAAACTCCATTAGGACTGAATAGAACCACCAACTGTGCAACGCCGCCTTTGGCCTGGAATTGTTTCAATGGGTAGCGTTCTCCCCAATCCGCAAGTGGACGCTGCATCCATGGATTGAGGATTTGCTGGGCTTCGGCCTGGATGTTGGTAAACGCCATGAAATGGGCGTCAAGCTGCGGGGAGACGGAAGCGAGCATCTCCGCCTGGGACACGTTCGGAACATCATCCCCCTTGAATCCGTACATGGAAATAGATTGCTGAAAGAGTGCCTTGCCTATCGCGGCGATGAATCCGCCGGTGGATTGCCCGGCCACTTTCTGCGCCAGGAAGAGAAACCCACCCCTCGTTTTGAAGTCGGGGGAATACCAGCGCGTGACGGGCGACATACCAAGCGAGGTGGATTGCAGTGTCCAGTGTACACCGTTCGTGATGCGTTCCTGCTCATTCGGTCCGCTCAGCGCTTCCTGTTGCCTGGACGCCATCTCGGAAACAATTTTATTGGCCGCTCGGTAGGCACCCATTGGACTTTCGTCAAAGGCTTCACCCAGGCCCAGGAAGGCGCGCAGTTGATCTGCAATTTTTTGCTTGCTGTAGGAACCGCTTGAATAAGCCATGCGGAAGGGAACGATACTTCCATCCTTGCGAACCACCTCGACCCGGTAACTGCGGCCGCGGTGACGCGTTTGTCCATGTCCGCGACTGTGACTGGTCGACCGTACGCTGTCCACGCGGATGGTTTCGATCTCGTCAAAGGGGATTTCTTTGGTTGTGCGCCAAAAATACAGCGACCAGTAGTGGAGTCGCAGGATGCGGGTGTTTTTGTCTGCTGTGATTGTCAACCCCCGCGATAAAAGAAGGAATAAAAGTCCAATTCCTCCGAACAAAATCGTATTGAGTGCAAATCCTTGAAAGCTGAAGAAATAGATCCCTGTCCCCAAAAGAATAAACCCTATAAGCCATGAACCAAAAGGTATGTCGTTTAGCTTGATGTTACTCTGGTTCTGCATTGGTGCCCTCCGATTTGTGTTGTGATGTTTTCTCTTCATTATAAGGATTGTTCATTGGAATTCAACGACACCAATGGGGGAGGACCTTGGTGGGAATGACCTTTGATGTATTTCTATGCCGACGAGATTCTGTATAATTGAGAAAAAGTTCACAAACGAAGCACTGTAGTCCCGCATGCTTTTGGCGGGAATCCTGTGGACACTCTATCGAATTACATTACACCCAAAAGAGAGGATCATCGTCAATGCGCATCAAAGTCTTGTTTTCTGTTCTCGTTCTTTTTTCCCTTCTCGCTTCATGCAATATGCCAGCCGGTCAGGTAACCGTCGCGCAACCATCTGAAATTGTACCTGTTTCTTCCGATGTTGATGCGGTGGGCACCGCCGTGGAATTGACCGCGGCTGCAAAGTTAACAGAGATCGCCGGGTCTGCAACTGCCACCTTTACGGCCAATCCCGAGTTAACACCCACTTTCACACTTACGCCAACTGTTACAACTCTCCCTGCTCAGTGTACGCCCCTGGTAACAGCGAATGTCGTTGCCAATGTGCGTTCGGGGCCAGATACTGCGTACGATATTGTCGGTTCACTTTCATTGGGGCAGACTGCTACGATTGCAGGGCGAAATGATGCCAATAACTGGTGGAATATTGAGTATCCAGTGGGTTCGGGGCGCTTTGCCTGGATTGCGGGCAGCGTTGTGACACCCTCCTGCCTGCCTGCCGTTGTGCAGGTCGTGGCGGCACCGCCCCTTCCAACCGCACCGCCAGCAGCCGCAGACGATAATTCTGATGACAGCAATGACAATAATAATAGTGGCGGCTCATCCGGCAAGCCTGACCTGGTTGCGTATGCAATGCAGTACTACGTGGTGAGCGGCAAGACCGTCCACGTGATGGTCTCGGTGAAAAATTCCGGGAATGCTGTTGCCGGAGGATTTACTGTGAAGTGGATGGCCAATCAGGATAAGGGTGGCTGCGATTGGCAAGTCCAGGGATTGGGACCAGGCAAGCGCAAAGACCTCGAATGCGAGTATACATATGAGTGGGGAGCGAACCAATATACGTCCACTCTGTTCGTTGACTGGGGAGGCGGTCTGGCTGAACAGGATGAGAACAATAACAAACAATATTACGACGTTAAGCTAAAGTAAGGCTATAAAATGCTTTCACAAAGACCTGGGAAGTCCTTACAAAGGACTTCCCAGGTTGGGGGATGAATTGGTTGCGATGGATACTCTTATGGATAGTTTTGGCAGCATGTAAAGATGGACATCCGGTTTGGGTAAAACACCCCAGCCATCCGGTACAGCGGTACCGATTCCCACCAGAAAAGACAACACAAGAATGGTACTCCACCTCGATGACATAGTCATTGACGATGGCTATCATCGTAATCGGAAGCTATTATTGAGTTTCCGTAGTTTCAAAGAAGAGGAGTTACCCATGTGCATCAAAAATTTGCTTTCCATTCTTGTTCTTTTTTCCTTGCTCACTGCCTGTCAATTGACAGTGGCTCCGCCGCCCACACAGCCATCTAATGTCGATGCAGTGGGTACCGCCGTGGAATTGACTACAGTTGCAAAACTGACCGAGATCGCCGGTTCTGCTATGCCGGTGGCGGCCACGTTTACGCCCGTTCCCACTTCCACCTCGACACCGGACTCTGCTGTTTCTGTTCCTGTCTCCGGTCCATGCGGTCCCACGGTCACCGCGACGGTCAATGCTAATGTCCGTTCGGGCCCAG
>DASTJG010000249.1:0-5878 GCA_035716785.1 Anaerolineales bacterium | reverse complement strand
CATCATGTAAGAGTATCTGAACCAATTGGTCCAGATGCTCACGGGCATCTGTCAACAGCTTTATTACCGCCTGGTAGCGATCCTGAAGGATGCGCTGGATATCCCGGTCAATGCGCGCAGCTGTTTCTTCGCTGTAGTCTCGCCTCGGAGAGGGTTGCTCCCTCAGCAAAGGCTGAGTTTCCTCGTTTCTGAGGGCCATCAATCCGAGGCTGCCCATTCCCCAGCGGACGATCATACTGCGGGCAAGAACGGTGGCTTCAACCAGATCGTTTTCCGCGCCCGTGGTGATATCGTCCAGGGCGATCTCCTCAGCAGCGCGGCCTCCCAACAGCACTGCCAATCGAGCCAGGAGATAACTTCGGCTGTAGTTATACGCGTTACCGCTTGGCACCTGCTCGATAACAGCCAGGGCTCGCCCATGCGGGATGATCGTAACCTTGTGGACAGGATCCGCGAAGGGAGTAAGCCAGGCCACCAGGGCATGCCCGGCTTCGTGATATGCGGCTGCGCGACGTTCCAGGTCGTTGAGCAGGATGACGCGATTTGCTCCGAGAATAGTTCGATCCAGAGCTTCTTCGAAATCAACCATTTGCACCATTTCATGCCGCTCACGCGCGGCGGTCAGTGCTGCCTCATTGCACAGGTTCGCCAGGTCCGCTCCGCTGAGACCCGTGGTGGTACGAGCTAGAAGCCCCAGGTTAACATCTGACGCCAATCGAAGCTGGCGGGTATGGATCTGCAGGATGCCCTGACGATCCTTGCGATCGGGCAGCCCGACTGTCACCCGCCGGTCAAATCGCCCAGGTCGCAGTAGGGCCGGGTCAAGCATGTCCGGCCGGTTGGTGGCTGCGAGAATGATCAGTTCGTGGCGTTCGCCAAACCCATCCATTTCTATCAACAACTGGTTGAGGATTTGTTCGCGCTCATTATTGACGGCACCAAGACCGGCGTCGCGCCGCCTCACTACCGCATCCAATTCATCAATAAAGATAATGCCTGGAGCGGTTGCTTTGGCTTGTTCAAAAAGGTCTCGCACACGGCTGTCGCCAACACCGATGAACATCTCAATGAACTCCGAGGCGCTGATACTGAAGAAGGGCACACCGGCTTCGCCTGCAGCTGCCCGGGCAAGCAGTGTCTTGCCTGTTCCAGGAGGTCCGACCAACAACACGCCGCGCGGGATGCGCGCGCCCAATTTGTGATATTTCGCTGGGCTGCGCAGGAAATCCACAACCTCCTGCAATCTCGCTTTTGCTTCATCTGCCCCCGCGAGGTCTTCAAATGTTACCTGCTGAAGATCGCCAGTGAAACGGCGAGGTTTGCTGCGGTCAAAGCGGAAGATGCCCGCCTGGCTTTGCGGAGCGCTCCGTCCTATCCATAGCAGAAGTTTGTGCAGGGTTATCGTCCTCTCGTTCATTGCGCCCAAAGACCGATCATGGATCGAGAGCTGCCCCAAACTGACGGCGAATGACCAGGGGTGTATCGCCCCCTGCCTGAACCAGAGCCGCCTTTAGTGCTTCAATGCTGATCGGTACAACCGGATAAGCCGAAATGCCGCTGCGAACAATGAGCTGGGGCTGATGAGTCCCTGCCAAGCTTAATTCCACGCGGTATGACTCACAGCGATAACGATCGAAGGGTGGAATGTCACGTTCGACCCACCATACAATCTGCTCCGGTTCAGACTGTTTGCGCAGGCGGTAGCTATGGATGGGGATCAGCCCCAGCAAACGGGCATTGGGCCATAAATATTGAGCAAAATGCCGCAATTCACGGTTAATGGTCCTATCCCAGCGAGATGCAGTTTCAGCCAGACAGTGTGCTGGAGCACTCTCCTTGTGGAGTAATATGGAGGTTCGATAATCGGTGCTTTGCATGGTTTTGTTTTCCTTCCACGGATGAATCCTGCAAGCAGTGTATCCGCCACAAGTAGCGTAAGTCCTTATGGAAACCTGCAGGTAATCCGAAGAAATCATTAAGTAAAAAAGAAACTCCTTTACTGGCAGCATTCTGTCTTGGCATTCTCACAATCTTTCTCCTTCAACCTGCGAAGCCGCGGATGAAAATGAAGGCGATGAAGCTGCCGATGCTCAGAATCGCTACAATGAGCAGGATGATAAGAAACCAGGCGCTGTCATCCATGTTCGCTGCCAGATTAGCCTGTTTCTGCTTGAGAAATGCAAACACCCCCAGTGATGTCAGCATCACGATCAGGAAGAAAGACAAAAATGAGGACCAGTAGTTGCCGGACATAAACGCAACTATCCAAAGTCATGCCCAGTCCAGTAACTGCTCCGGAACATCTTGCGACTCTCATGGCGGCCAAATCTCCCACGTCGCAGAATATACATTTCAGCTCCTTTGCCTTTATAGTAGCGACAAATATCGTGTATGTCTCTATGGCAAGCTTATTGGAACCTTATGAAGACATTAAGTCCCCACAACAGAAATGAAATGCCGCCATGAATTGTTCACAGCGGCATTAGAGGGCTACGGCAAGTATTGGGTGAGTGTTTTCAGTTTACAGAGAAGATTGGGGCCGTAAGGGCAGCCAGATGATAAACTGGCTGCCCAGGCCAGGTTGGCTTTGCACGTCCAGCCGGCCCTCGTGAGCCTCGACCAGATCACGGGCAATGCTCAAGCCCAAGCCCATGCCCTGAGCGATTCGTTTCTCGCGCGGGGAGCGATAGAAAGGAATAAAAATCTTATCCAGGTCTTCGCTGGGAATCCCTGATCCGGTATCACTCACTTTGATCCAGACTTTAGCCTCTTGGGTTCCTGCCGTCACTGAGACAGTCCCACCCGCAGATGTGTACTTGATCGCATTACTGAGTAGATTGCCCACAACCTGTGCCAGACGCAGCGAGTCCACATTCACAATGGGTAGACCAGATGGAAGGGACATTTCCCAATGTAAGTGCTTTTCGTGAACTGCCGCCTCCCAGGGGCGCAAGACGCCGGGCAGCCATTCAGTCAGGTCTACAGGCTGACGTTCCAATTCCAGGTTTCCCAACACCAGATCATGCAAGTGCGCCAGTTCATCCAACAAGCGCTGCAAACGACTGGTCTCATCATTCATCCCGGCGAGCATCTCTTCAAGCATCTGGGGATCTGTTTTCGGGGCAAGCAACAGAGCCTGCACGGCCGCGTGCAAAGCCCCCAGGGGACGTCCTATCTCGTGCACCAGGTTTGCCAGTAATCGCTGGCGAGCCTCTTCCAGGCTGTGAAGCCGCTGCATCAGATGGTTGATTGAGCGCTGTAACAGCCTGACTTCCTCCGGTCCTTGTTCCGATAGCGCTGCTTTGCGGGAACCGCGCGCCAGATCATAAACCGCATCGATCACTTTTTGGAGTGGTGAGTTGATGTTCAATGCCAGGGTAGAGCCCAGCAGCATGCCGACCAGCAAACTGACGATCAGGATCGCCGCGATTAAATAGCGTAATCGCATGAAATCTTCATAGACTGTGGCGAAACGATAGGATAGGCGCACAATACCGACAATCTGATTTTCCGTGGTGATCACCGGGGCGTAGACATCCACGATCTCACCCTGCAGGCGCTGGCTGAAATCAGTGTGCGAGGCAACTTCCCCAGGGTGGATCTCCTTGAAGTCAGGGATTTCGAGCAATTGGCCCAGGCGATACTCATCAGCGGGGTCACTGGAGCCTAACAGGCGGCCGTCTGGGTCAAGCCACATCACGCGCGCATCCAGGTACGGCCGGGACCGGGTCAGTATATCTTGAGCGAAGTCAGGGTCTTTCCAATTCTCCGGCTGGTTGCGGGCAATCTCTGCCAATAGGCTTGCCTCCCCTGCCAGTTCCCTGGTTAGACTGGGTAATAAAACCTGAGTCTCCAGGGCATAGATAATCGCCACACCGAGTAAGGGGATGATAATCAGGGGAGGGAGAACATGGCTGAGGATCAGACGATTCCGCAGGGTCCCGAGCATTAGGCTTCCTTAGGATTCAGTTTATAACCCACTCCATGTACGGAAAGTATTCGTTCGGGGTGGCTTGGATCCAGTTCAATCTTTTCGCGCAGCCAGCGGATATGTACGTAAACAACCTGCGGCTGCCCGATAAACTCCGCCCCCCAGACCCGATCCAATATTTCATCCACAGAGAGTACACGATTAGGTTCAAGTGCAAGGGTGTGCAGGAGGTCAAATTCACGAGGCGTTAGCTGTACTGGACTACCGGCAACAGTCACTGTATGGGCATATGGATCAATTTTTATATCGCCTACGGTCACCAGGGCTGCCTGCTCAGGTGCAACTGTTGGAGTACCTATTCTGCGTAGAACAGCTTTGATACGCGCCAGAAGTACATCAGCCTCAAAGGGTTTTGTGATGTAATCATCAGCGCCAAGCTCCAGCCCGAGGATCTGATCCAGGTTGCGCCGTCTGGCAGTCAGAAAAATCACCGCGACACCAAGCTGGTCCTTGAAGTGGCGCAATGCATCCAGTCCGTCCATCCCGGGCAAGCCAATATCTAACAGAACCAGATCAGGGGGATCGCGTCGCGCCGAAGCCAGAGCGTCCTCGGCGTTTGTGGCAGTATTGCTGCGGTAACCTGACTGCTCAAGGATCAGAGCAAGGCTGCGCCGCATTAAGGGGTCATCATCTACAAGCAATATATGTTTGGACATGAGCACACTTTCCCAACCCTGGTTATCAGGAAAACTATAAGTGGAATACGTACAAGAGTATACACGTCATAAAAAACCTTGCCAAGTGCATCCAAGTGTCTCGTCCCTGCGGCTCTCTATTCTAATTACAAGGCGTGAGATCCATGAGGACATTGGCAACTTTTTTTCTTTTCATGGTGAGCTAAGGCGGAGTGATGGCAGTTGGAAAGGAATATCCCACAACCTAAGAAGTCTCCTCACCTATAAAGAACAGGATTTAAAATAAGATTGCCTTGTGCTGGCTACTTGCTCATCCGTCAGTCTTTTGCCAGCGCGCCTATACAGTGATATTCATTCGGTAAGTTTTGTCCTCTTCAATTTATTTCGCACAGGCTCGACGCCTGTCGGGATCGCCTTCATTTCGGCACATAATTTCTTATCCGTTTATTGCATCAACGAAGAGATCATGTGAATAGCATGGTCTCTTCGTTATCCAACAAAAGAGGATGATGTACGCTAACCACCCCCGCAATTGACGATACTGGAAAGAAGTGATAAAGTAGCGCCCATTAAAAAGGGATGTGCCCTTTCGGCAAAAAAGGGCACATTTGTAGACAAACTCTTGCAGAGCGAAGAGAGTGTCTAGGAGCGGAGAGGGCGGGATTTGAACCCGCGTTCCCTTTCGGGAAACACGCTCTCCAGGCGTGCGCGCTAAACCGGACTACGCGACCTCTCCTTGATTAGAGCGACGGGATTATACCAGAAATATAACATGGCTCGCACGTATGCGAGCCATGTTATATAAAAGGTTTATGTCATTGCGAGGGCCTCAGCCCGAAGCAATCTCACCTGCAATAATCATTAGTTCTTGCTTACTGCCGCTTCGTTTGCGGAGCACTCAGCGCGATGTTAATAATCTGGCGCACCCTGGTTGACCCAGTCTGTGATCAACTGAACTTGAGGTGGTGTGAGCTTGGGTCCGCGCTTGGGCATTTTCTGCGCTGCAACCAGTTCAACCAATAAGCTGTTCGCAGAATCACCTGCTGTTACAACAAAACCATTATTTGAGCCCGCCATTAAACTGGCATGGGTCTTCAAATCCAGCCCTTCCTGTGTGCGTTCCCCGCCATGACAGCCGATACAGCGACTTTGAAACATAGGAAGAATATCCGCTGAGAAACTAACCGTCGCGCCCTCTGGGCTCTGCCCAGTTGGTTGGGTGGCGGCCGCGGGTTCGGTTGCTGCCGCAGGT
>DASTJG010000248.1:0-4335 GCA_035716785.1 Anaerolineales bacterium | reverse complement strand
ACCTTGCCATTGTTATCAGCATCGATGCCATTGAGCATTTGATCGGTCAGCGTGACCAACGCACGTATCGATTCTGACGTTTCTGCCTCGGACGTAGAGTTGAGAATTGTCAAAAGGAGCGCGCGCAAATCCGGCGTCCAGTGGGACAGGTTTTGCGTGCAGGTTGTGACCACTTCTCCGTTCGCCAGCATATATTCCGTGGCGTCTGCGGTGGTCATCGTGACTCCTGTTTCGGTCAGGACTGCCTGGATATAACCCACTTCGCTGCCACTGAATAAAAGCCCGTAACTGTCGCGCGGCTCGATCTTCCCATCCCCGTTCCAATCCTTGTAGTCCGCACTTTTCGCCCCAACGATGAGGTTCAAAGCAGTTTCCGCTTTTTGCCTTACCGACGCTTGATCGCCGCCTTCGAATGCAGTTTGCATCTCTTTGGCCAGCTCGGCGATTTGCTTTATGTTTGCATAAAGACCCTGCATGAGCGCATTGTCATTTGGCGTTGCGGAAAAGGCCGATAGCAGATAACGCACGTGCATCATTCCTTCCTCGGGGAGAGTAAAGGAATAGGCGATTAAGCCGGATGATTCCGGGTCCGTGTCACCAGAAGGTTCGAAGGTGATCTCGAATTTATCGAAGCGAGAGATCAGGTTCGCGCCGTCAGGGTCTGAATAGGCGAACTCGATCCTGCCATTTGAATCGGGGATAAATGCACCGATGCTGATGCGTTCATCGCCACCCAGCAGCCAGAGCTCATATTGACCGCCCGGCGGCGGAGCGGGCATCGACTGTGTGATCACAGATATCTGGTCGGCGATCGCGCTCCCATTTTGAAAACGGACAATGCCAATGGGTCCCGATGGAGGCGTTGCAGTGTAAGTACTTGTAGAGGCTACAGGGATGAGGGTGTCAGTTGCCAAAAGAGAAGCAGAAGAAGGTGTTGGAGTGGCATCCTTAGTCGGCGAAGAGGGGAGTCCGTTAACCACAAAGAAGCTGCCAAGTGCAACTGCGGTCACGGACAGCAGGACGATGGGAACCCAGCGTGTTGAGCGCTTCAGCGGCTGTTCCACTCTTTCCGGCTCTTCTGTTTTCGCCAAAGGCAAATCCGCTGGCGGTAGATCCAGTGTAGCCGCGTCGAACTGAAGCGTGGGAGCATAATCTTTTGTCTCACCGGCCGCAGCCGCGCTGAGGGCATTTGCAAACTCCAATGGCGTCTGGAAGCGATTCCTGACATCCTTGGCGAGAGCGCGGTCGATCACGTTTTGCACCAGCGGGGAAAGCCCCGGGATTGGCGGCGGCGGTTCCGTCACCTGCTTGAGCAGGATGCTGACGGTGCTTTCTCCATCGAAGGGGACATCGCCCGAGAGCAGCTCGTAGAGCACCACGCCCAGAGAGTAAACATCAGCCCGCCCGTCGCTTGCTTCCCCGCGGCTTTGCTCGGGGCTCATGTAGGCAGGCGTCCCGGCGATGTGCCCGGTGGTCGTCTGGCGATGCGAGTCCATGAAGCGGACCAGGCCGAAGTCCGTGAGAACGGGTTCGAAGTCCTCCGGCAGCGGTTTGCCCACTTCGATCAGCCGGGAAGGAGAGGTCAGCAGGATGTTGCCCGGCTTGACATCGCGATGGATCACCCGATTGTTGTGGGCGTATTGCAAAGCACTGGCCACCGCGCGGATCAGCTGGACCACCTGGTCAAGCGGCAACCGTCCCTTGTTTTGGTGCAGAGCTCTGACGTACTTCGAGAGCGATGGACCATCGATGTATTCCATCACCAGGTAGGGATTACCATCGATCGTGTCGAAATCATGGACCTGGACGATGTTGGAATGCCGCAGCTTGGCGACGGCGCGCGCCTCCCGTTCGAAGCGATCCAGCGCGTCCGAATGTTCGTCGCTCAGATGGCGGAGGATCTTGACGGCGACCTTGCGCCCCAGGGTAGTATGCGTGCCTAAATAGACCTCGGCTGCTCCCCCACGTCCAACCAGGGATTCGATCTGCACCTTGCCGAGCCGTTTTCCAACCCAACTTTCCATACCCAAATTATACCCAATGACCCTGGCTTACGCCTAACAATGACATGATAAACCTGTTAGCTCTTTTAAAGGTCGTAAGGCAAGTTCTGCCCTTAATTTCAGGGCTTTTCTGTGCAAATTCGAAGACAATCCATTGAATATTTGCGCGGAAACCGGTACATATCCTTCCATCAGACAACGGTCTGCCTCTGTGACGCGAAGTTGGGATTGGAGTTTAAGAATCTTTTGGGGTGATTCTGCCGTATAATCTATTTATCATCACCAGGGAGAGTTCCATGCCAACAGAACACAAGCTCCGTGTTTTCCTCTGTCACGCCTCACAAGATAAACGCATTGTGCGCGAGATTTATCAACGTCTCCTCGCCGAGGATTGGATCGATCCGTGGCTGGACGAAGAGAAACTGCTTCCCGGCCAGGATTGGAATCTTGAAATCGAAAAGGCGGTGGAAACTTCGGATGCTGTGGTGGTCTGTGTTTCCAGTACTTCGGTTGCCAAAGAAGGTTACGTTCAAAAGGAATTGCGTCAGGTTCTGGATATTGCCCTCGAGAAGCTTTACGGGGCAATATTTGTTATTCCTGTGAAATTGGATAACTGCGAATTGCCGCGTCAATTGAGGGACAGACAGGCTCTGGATTACTTCCCGGAATCCAGGCAAGCCGCCGCGTATGACCGGTTGAAAGCCAGTTTGAAGATTCGAAAAGACAGCTCAGAAATTGCTTAATCCAATCAGCATGTTGAACATCGATCGCAGACTCCGCGTGTTCCTTTGTTACTCTTCTGAGGATAAGTTTATCGTCCATGATTTTTACCGGCGCCTCAGTACCGAAACCTGGATCGATCCCTGGTTCGATGAGGAAAGGATCTTCCCGGGGATGAATCGGGATGTGGAGATCAAAAGAGCGGTCGAGACTGCGGATGCGGTGGTCGTGTGTCTATCTCACAACTCTGTCAATAAAGAGGGAGAAATTCAACGCGAACTGCACCTGGTGGTAGACGCCGCTCTGGAAAAGCCGGAAGGAGCGATCTTTGTGATCCCCCTGAAGCTCGATGAGTGTCAGATACCTCGCAGCATGCGCTCCTTGCAGTGTATTGATTTTTCTTCGCCTGACGACCGGAAGCAGGCTTACAATCGCCTGCTTAAGAGCCTGGAGATAAAAGCCGATATGGTTATCCGGCCGCCCGGCAATAGCCAGTCAGCCCACTTTGTATCTCCACAGCACATCGAGCCCGAGTTCGATTTCGTCCCTCTGGCTTCCTGCGGGTTCGACTTTGTGAAAATCCCGCAGGGGAAATTCATCATTGGCAGCAAGGCATCGAACAGTCAGGCGCGGGAAGATGAAATTCCGCAATTTCCTTACACCATCCCTTACGACTACTGGATCAATCGCTTCCCGATCTCGAACGAACAGTTCAGTGAATTTGCGGTTTCGACAAAGCGCCTAGGAGCCCTGCCGAAAGATTGGAGGCAGAAATTACATCATCCCATTGTGAATGTCTCCTTACATGATGCGCTTGCTTACATTCACTGGTTGAATAAAGTGTTTGGCAGGGAAATTCCCATGGGATTAACATTTCGCCTCCCTACGGAAGCAGAATGGGAACGGGCTTCTCGAGGAGATTCTGCCTGGGAGTGGCCTTGGGGCAATAAGAATCTGGATGAGATGCTCGAGGAACAGATTTCCCCGCGTACGAATAGCGTCCCTGGAGAGGCGAATCATTCAGAGACAAAAACAAACTCGCATACACCGGAACACAAAAGGAATTGCCGGAGGCTGAAAATCAAGGCCGAAATTTTACGCCGCACGCTGGAGATGACGGACGTGGGTGCCTTTTCCCCGTTGACGGATAGTCCTTTTAAAGTTGCAGATATGATGGGAAGTGTTCTCGAGTGGACGCAAAGTTTGTATGCTTCGTATCCATACGATGCCCAGGACGGCCGGGAAAACCTGGAAACCGAAGGGAAAAGGGTCATTCGCGGCTGTTTTACATCCAACGAAGAAAGGTTGTCCGTACGCTCTGCGCGGCGTGGCTCTGCGGAGCCCGAGAGAAAGGACTCTATTCTGGGATTCAGGATCGTAATTGCGCCTCCTGTTTTATAAAGTACATTTCACTTTGGCTTCCTCGCGAACACATACGCCCTCTTCGTCGCGACCTCCACATCGGGATTAGGCTCGCGCACCAAGGTTTCCTCTAATTCAAATCCTGCTTCTTTTAGCCAGGCTTCCATCTCGGCAGGCTGGTAGAAGGCGAAGTCCAGATTGACAGGTTTTTCCCACCACTCTTCAATATGCTTAATCTCATTTCCGATGT
>DASTJG010000247.1:0-3350 GCA_035716785.1 Anaerolineales bacterium | reverse complement strand
CTGTTGCGCTCCTGGGCCGAGATCGGTTATCAACGCGTCAACACGGTGCTCGAACCGGGCCAGTTCTCCCGGCGCGGCGGCATCCTGGACGTCTGGGCGCCGGCCGAAAAGCTGCCGGTCCGTTTGGACTTTTTCGGTGACGAGATCGAGACCATTCGCAGGTTCGACCCCGCGACCCAACGCACTGTGGAAAAGCTCGAGTCGCTTTTGATCACGCCCGCGCGTGAATTCATTACTCCAGGCGATCAGGACGGTGAATTATCCGAATTCCACATCCCGCGTCTGCATCAGCAATCGGCAAGCCTCCTCGATTATCTTCCTCAAAAAGCACTGGTGCTGGTCGATGATCTGTCCGTTGTAGAAAGCATGGTCGCAGAGATCGAAGAACAGGCAGTCAAGCTCAGGCAGGACAGCATCACGGAAGGAACCCTGGATGCAAACTTTCCGCTGCCGTATGTCACCTGGCCCGAACTGCTGGACACTTTGCACGATCGGTCATTCGTGGAATTGGGTCATTCGACAAGCGTCGAGGCGGAAGAGGCAGAAGATTCTCTCTCGGCATGTTTCAGTCATGATGAACGCTTCGGCGGGAGACTAAAGCCATTCGTCGAGTACTTAACTTCCATCGTGGAACGAGGCGAGCAGGCGATCGTCGTCTCGCGGCAAGCCTCCCGTCTGCAGGAGCTCTGGCAGGAAGCCGATCATCATGAATCGGAATCCGACAACCCGCAATTTATCGAAGCTTCCGTCTCGGAGGGTTTCGTTCTTCAACCAGGATCACCGGCGGCAGTTCATCTGATCTCTGATTCGGAGGTCTTTGGCTGGGAGCGTCCTCAGCCGCGCACGCGTCAACGTCCGGTTGCCGAAACACCTGAGTCGGTGTATGCCGATCTGCAAGTCGGTGATTACGTTGTACACATCGATCACGGCGTGGGTCGCTTTGGTGGACTGGTCCAGCGCGAACTTGATAATCACCTGCGCGAGTTTTTGACGGTTGAGTATGAAGGTGGCGGGCAGTTGTATGTGCCCGTCCATCAGGCAGACCGGCTAACGCGCTATGTCGGTGCGGAAGGCGCGGTGCCCGCGCTCGATCGTTTGGGTGGAACCGAATGGCACGAGAAGAAGGGACGCGTTAAGCAGGCGGTGCTCGAGGTCGCGCAGGAGATGCTCGACCTGTACGCACGCCGTAACGTGGTGCGGGGCTATGCCTTCAAGACGGATACCACCTGGCAAAAAGAACTCGAAGATTCGTTCCCTTATGTGGAGACCGATGACCAGAAGCGCGCCCTGGCAGACATCAAACGCGACATGGAAGCGACGCGCCCGATGGATCGTTTGCTGTGCGGCGACGTGGGCTATGGCAAGACCGAGGTCGCGCTGCGGGCCGCGTTCAAAGCCGTGATGGATGGCAAGCAGGTCGCGATCCTCGTGCCGACGACCGTGCTGGCGCAGCAGCATTACGAAACGTTCATGCAGCGCCTCTCCGCCTTCCCGGTGCAAGTGGAAATGCTTTCGCGCTTCCGCACGCCGCGCGAGCAAACGGAGATTCTGTACAAGCTTTCCGCGGGTGAGATCGATATTGTGATCGGCACACATCGCTTGATCTCCTTGGATGTGCAGTTCAAGGATCTGGGACTGGTAATCATCGATGAGGAACAGCGCTTCGGCGTGACGCACAAGGAACACCTCAAGAAACTGCGTACCGAAGTGGATGTGCTCACGCTGACTGCCACACCGATCCCGCGCACGTTGTACATGGCGCTGACGGGTGTGCGCGATATCTCGAACCTCAACACGCCGCCCGAGGAGCGTTTGCCGATTGTAACGCACGTGGGGCCCTATTCGCCGAAGCTCGTTCGGCAGGCGATCCTGCGCGAGCTGGAACGCGGCGGGCAGATCTTCTTCGTGCACAACCGCGTCAACACGATCGATGCGATGAAGATGCATCTCAATCAGCTTGTGCCTGAAGCGCGCGTGGATGTCGGTCACGGGCAGATGCCCGAAACCCAACTGGCTTCGGTGATGCATCGCTTCAACGCGGGGGATACGGATGTGCTGCTTTCGACGACGATCATCGAATCGGGCTTGGATATCCCGAACGCGAACACGCTCATTGTGGATCGCGCCGACACCTTCGGCCTGGCGCAACTCTACCAGCTGCGCGGCCGCGTCGGGCGTGGAGCGGCTCGGGCGTACTCGTACTTTTTCCGCCACCGGAAGCTTTCTCCCACGGTCGAGGGGCAGCAGCGCCTCGAAGTCATTGCCGAGAACACGCAGCTTGGTGCGGGCTACTCGATCGCGATGCGTGACCTGGAAATTCGCGGCGCGGGCGAATTGCTCGGCACGCGCCAGCACGGACATATCCAGGCGGTCGGTTTCCACCTCTACACGCGCCTGCTGGCAGATGCAGTGAGGCAGATCAGAAGGATCGAGACTTCCAGGAAAGATGGCGAAACGAGAGAAGAGCGAAGGAAGATCGATGTCGCACTGGCGAGCCTCACGCAGCCGATCTCGATGCCGGTCAATGTGGACTTACCGCTGGCGGTCGGCATTCCTGCCGATTACATCCCGGACCAGGACCTGCGTTTGCGCCTGTACCGCCGTATCGCCGATCTGCGTGACGAGACCGAAATCGATGCGCTGACCTCGGAATTCCAGGATCGTTTTGGTGAACTGCCTGAGATGGTGGAGAACCTGTTCTACCAGATGCGTGTCAAACTGCGTGCGGAGAAAGCGGGCCTTTCAGCGATCAGTTGGGAAAGCGGACAGGTCGTTTTGCGCTATCCGGTCCCGGGTGAGGAAAAAGATGCAAAACGGCTGCCAGACCTCGGTCCCGGTATACGCGGTGGAAAGTCTGCCTACTGGTGTTCTTTCGAAGAACAATGGGAAAGTCGGCTTTTGGATGTCCTTCAAATGATCATAGAGCAGAAGTAATCTGACAGGGAAATATGGAAGAGACCGTATACACTGAAAAGAAAGTTCGCAGGTCATCCGCTGAAATTCGCTTGCTCAGAGATCGAATTGTCAATGCGATCATTACGGTCATTGTCATTGCTTATCTAACGATATTGGGACTGCTGCTGGCTGAGCGCGGACGGGAGCATTTGCCTGCCCGGCCGTTTGAGGCGATTTGGCAATCTGGGGTACGCCTGGTTGATTATTTCACCAATCATCCTGAAACCTATTATTGGTATCGACAGAACATTCCCGTTTCTGAATTGCTGGGTGATATTCTCGTCAGGAGCGCCGGTCTTTTATTGTGTTCCATGGGTGTCGCGCTTGTTTTGGGAATTTTGCTCGGCGTCAGTGCCGCGCTCTCGAAAGGCAAGCTTTCGTCCGGGCTGATGGTT
>DASTJG010000246.1:0-8782 GCA_035716785.1 Anaerolineales bacterium | reverse complement strand
ATGATCCGTTTGCCTTCATTCTTTTGCAAAACGTACGTTTCGCCATCTTTATCCTGTTCGATGTCCACCCATTTATACGGGATGAACTGTTCGCCAAGAAATTTTTTCGCACGGCGGCAATCGGGGCACCAATACGCGCCATAGACGGTGATTCGAGGTTCGGTCATGTGCTGTTCTCCTTGTATGGAATTACCTGCTATTGACGAGGCGACACACCGTTTTAATTCCCCCGTGATGTAGGGTTAATTCTTGTGTAAGATTTGTTATGAATGCAAGTTGTCATCCTCTACAGCAATGGATGCCGGAGGAGTGACAGGACCAGGGCTGCGATTGCCATAAATGCACCAATCGCTGCAAAATACGCGCTGATCTCCGTGGTTTGATTTGTCAGAGCCATGTAAGTATGAAGGTCCTGAAATACCATATGAAGTTCAGCAGCACTGGTTGCAGAATAGAACTTTCCACCTGTCATTTCCGCAATCTGTCTCAGGGTTACTTCATCAAACGTACTGCCGAAGCTTCCGCCACTTGGTGGTTCCACATCCGAGCTGCCCAATGGCTCGTCATGCCAACAGTCCATGACCACATTATTCGTTGTACCAAACCCGATGGTATAGACCCGAACGCCGCGTTCCGCAGCCTTTTGTGCCGCGTCCAGAGGAGAGGGGCCGGTATTGCTCGCTCCATCTGTAAGCAAAACGATAACATGTGGCACATACCCATCTTCTTCTGGAGTGAGCGGTTGTACACTTTCGGGTGTTGCAACAACATCTTTACTTGGCGCAACCCGCTTATCCACTTCCGCGATCGCATCCAATGACTTAAGGATAGCGCTGCCGATGGCTGTCTGGGTTGCCGGAGTCAGGTTTTCGATCGAGTTCTCGAGTGAAGTTACATCAGTGGTAGGCGCCCGGGCCAACTCCGCAAAACCTGCAAAGGCCACCACCCCCACTTGTGTACCTAACACCGGGTTCTGAACAAACCATAGCGCAGCTGATTTGGCAACAGCCATGCGGCTCGGCAGGATATCCCTCATACACATGCTCCTGGATGTATCCAGGGCAAGGATAATGGTTGTCTGCCCCGATAGCACGTTTATGGGGCTTACCGGCCGGCTCAATGCAATTACCACGCTAATGAGCGCAATTACCAACAGACAGAACGGAAGATGCCTTCGCACCCACGAGCGTTCAAGTGCGGCTTCTCGAACCAGCGCCAAACTGGAATAGCGGACCGCAAAATGGTATCGACGTCGCAATATCAAAATGTAGAGGACGACGATCAGGGGAACGAATCCCAGCAAGAAAAGCGAATCGGGCCACAACCAGTCCATGAATTGCCTCTGGCAAAGGGCCGCCTGTGGAGTCTGACGGTCAGCTACGTCATGTGAATGAAAATGTGAGTGCTCAACAAAGAATAAAATTTGCTCTCAAGTCAACGGATGCCAGCGCATTGCCAGGATCATCGCTAGAATTGCCAGGAATACAGCCGCGGCAGTAAAGAACACGCTGATCTCTGTGGTCTCACGTGTGGCAATGATGTAGGTGGGAAGATTTGCGAAAACCTCCTGAAGATCTTCTGCACTTTCGGCAACATAATACTTTCCCCCGGTCAGGTCCGCGATCTGGGTCAGGGTTTCTTCATCGATCTCCCGTCGGAAACCACCGCCACCTCCAAACCCGCCTCCTCCAAAACCACCTCCACCAAAGCCAAACAGATCGCCATCCCCACAGTCCATGGGTGAAGTGTTATTGGTTGTACCAAACCCGATGGTATACACTCGCACACCGCGCTCCACAGCCTGCTGTGCGGCACTCAACGGAAGAGGTCCGGCGTTGCTCGCTCCATCGGTGAGCAGAACGATAATATGAGGTGAATACTCTTCAGGGGGTTGGGCCGGATTCACCGGATCCAGTGATCCACTCAACTCGCTCGGCGCGACGCGATCATCCACCTCGGCAATGGCATCCAGTGAACGAAGGATCGCACTGCCAATTGCCGTTCTGCGCGCCGGGATCAGATACCCAATGGCAGTTTCCAGATCCTGTAGATCAGTTGTAGGGGATTGAATGACCTCGGCAAAGCCTGCAAACGCAACGATACCCACCTGCCGCCCGGAGCTATTGTCGCGCACAAATGACAGAGCGGCATCCTTGGCAACTTCCAGACGGTTAGGCGGAATATCCGTGGAGCACATGCTCAACGACACATCCACCGCCAGCATGACCGTGGCTTTATTGGAAGGGATAACAACCGTTGCGACCGGTCGCCCCAATGCAAATACAAGGCTGGTCAGCGCGAGCAGGAAGAGCAGAAATGGGAAGTGTTTACGCAGCCATGACTGTTTCGCGGCGGCCTCACGGACCAGGGAAAGGCTGGAATAACGGACGGCAAAACGCCTGCGCCGTCGTAGAAACCAGATATAAACCGCGACCATCAGCGGGATCAATAACAACAGATATAGGAAACCAGGCCAGAGCAAACTCATTTCGGCTCTCCTTGCACAATATCAGCCAGTAAAGTCATGGCACGTGACCAAACCAGAGGAGTGAAAGCATGCCACCGATCAAAAAAATGAGCATGCCAAGACCCGCGAAAATGGAGGTCATTTCGATGTCCTCCGGTTTCACAGATAATTTCGGTTCCAGATCATCATAGATCTTATGCAGTTGCTCCTCATTCCCCGCGTTGTAATAATTTCCACCGGTCGTGCCGGCGATGTACTGGAGCAGAGGTTCGTCGAGGCGGGTATGAACGCTGAAACCTTCCACTTCGATGATCGTGCCTTCTGCACTGCCGATCCCAACGGTATACACACGAACACCCAGATCCGCGGCGAGATCAGCCGCCATGACCGGATCCGGCTCCTGATTGTTTTCTCCATCCGTGAGCAGAACGATCGCAGCAGAGGGATACCAACCCTGCGGCGCGGGCACCGGCTCTACAGCATCAGGCGATACCGTATCGGCAGATGGCCCGCCGGTTTTTAGAATAGGCGGATCGCCCGCATCCACAGCGATGGTGTTCAGTGCCACCAGAATCCCATTGCCCACCGAGGTACCTCGCCGAGGGACCAGGCGCTCGATCGTGGTGAGCGTCTCATCACGGCTGTGGGTGGGAGGCTGGACCGAAATGCCACCATCGCTGAAGACCACCACGCCGATCGCCACGCTGGAGGGCTGATTCTCAACGAATTGCTTCGCGGCGGCTTTGGCTGCTTCCATGCGCGTCGGCTTGAAATCATCCGCTGCCATGCTGCCCGAAACATCGAAGGTCAGGATGACCGTGCCTTCGAGCTTCGGCACGTTGACCGTCGCCTGCGGGCGTGACAATGAGAAAATCAGGATCGTGATCCCTGCCAGGAAGATCATGGCGGGAATGTGACGGCGAATCCCAATCCCACTCCCCAGGGCATCGTGCACCAGTCCCAGGCTGCCATAGCGCGCCGCGAACCTGCGCCGCCGTCCCTGCAGCTGCAGATACAACACCACCAGTAACGGCACAGAAAATAACGCCAATAAAAGTGTGGGCCAGATAAATGACATGGTTATCCTTGGAGTCCAAAGTCTCCAGACTTTGATATTCCAACGACTGGAATCGTTGGAGTCCTCTTATTTCCGACGCTGCTTGCGTTGCTGGGCAAAACGCACGATGGCGCGCACCAGGTCATCTTCCGTCGAAAGCGACAACGCATCCACGCCGGCGCGCTTGAACGACTCGTTCAAAGCTGCTTCCCGCCGCAGTGCTGCCTCGTGGAAGCGCTGGCGGAACTTGCGATCGTGCGTATCCACATGCAGTTGCTCACCGGTCTCGGCGTCTTCCATCACCAACACGCCGACATCGGGCAAGTCTACCTCGCGCGGATCCCAGACACGGATCGCCAGGACCTCGTGGCGCTGGTTCAACAGGCTCAAGGGCTTCTCCCAACCCGGTTCACTGATGAAGTCAGAAATAATGAAGACGAGTGACCGCCGCTTAATCGAATTCAAGGCGTTTTGCAGGAATACCTGCAGATTGGTGAACGGCGCACGCGGCAGGCGCGGCTGGTGGAACATGTCGTTGATTAGACGCAGAACCTGGATCTTGCCGCTGCGCGCCGGGACCGTGTGCTGGCTCGTGCCGTTGAACATCATCGCCCCAACGCGGTTTCCGTGCCGCGTCAACAGGCGCGCCAGCACCGCCACAAAATCGACGACCATGTTGCGCTTCTGATGGTCCAGGCTGCCAAAATCGACGGAGGGACTGAGGTCAAGCAGGAACCAGGCGGTCAGCTCGCGGTCCTCGGAATACTGCCGCACATACGGCGTATTCATGCGCGCGGTGACGTTCCAATCGATATAACGAATATCGTCCTCGGGTTGATACTCGCGCAGATCGGCAAAGTCCACACCAAAGCCGTAGAACAGCGTCCGATAATCTCCCTGCAACAAGCCATCCAGCCTGCGGATGACCTGCCAATCGAGACGCAGCAGTACGCGCTCAGGCGTTGGCGCGGACGTTGGTGTGCTCATGTAAAGGCACCACAGGGATCGGAATGCGATCCAGGATTTTCGTCAGGATATGATCTCCGGTTACATTATCGGAAAGCGCCTCATAGGTCAGGACGATGCGATGTCGCATGACATCGAGCGCCATATCCAGCACGTCCTGGGGCAGAGCATAGTTTCGTCCACGTACGTAAGCGAGGGCACGCCCGGTCAGGATCAGGTTGATCGAAGCACGCGGGCTGGCGCCAAACATGATGTAGCGCTGCAAGTCTTTCAGACCCACGTCCTGCGGGCTGCGTGTGGCAGTCACCATGCGCACGGCATACTCCATCAGCGCCGGGTCCACGTACACGCGATCCGCCTCTTTTTGCAGGGCAAGCAGTTGTTCGGTGGTCAGCACTTTCTGCACCTGCTGCAGCATCCCCGTCATGCGCTCGACGATGACGAACTCCTCTGTCGTGGTTGGATAACCGATCAGCACTTTCAGCATGAAACGATCCACCTGCGCTTCTGGCAAGGCATAGGTACCTTCCGTTTCGATCGGGTTCTGAGTTGCCAGAACGAGGAAGGGATCGGGGACCTTGAATGTTTCGCGTCCAATGGTCACCTGTCGCTCCTGCATCACTTCGAGCAAGGCGCTCTGCACTTTGGCAGGGGCGCGGTTGATTTCATCCGCCAGCAACAGGTTCGTGAAAACGGGACCAAGCGAGGTGTCGAAGTTGCCAGTCTTCTGGTTGTAGATGCGCGTCCCCACCAGGTCAGCGGGGACAAGATCAGGCGTAAATTGAATGCGCTTGAATTCTCCACCAACAGTCTCTGCCAGAGTCTTGATCGCCATCGTCTTTGCCAGGCCCGGAACGCCTTCCACTAAAATGTGTCCGCGTGCCAGCAGCGCGACGACCATTCGTTCGAGCAGATGATCCTGCCCAACAATAACTTTCTTGACCTCGTATAAAACCTTTTCCATCGGCGTTCGGTTTTCAGGATTTTTATTTTGAACCATTCGCGAATTCCTTTCTACACTCTCTGATCTAAATTCAATAAATCACTGGTGTTCTTTGCCACACACCGCCTGATTTGCCACGAATTGCTTTTGCAATTCGAAATCACGGGTCGGTGCCGGGGGAGTGCGCAGAGATCTTGAGAGTTTTTACTCAGAAAGCTCTGTGATCTCTGTGGCTAACTGAACTTTTATTAATAAGGTGGCGCGCCAGCGCCGCCCGCGGCAACATCAATCGGCACAGCAAAGCCGATCCCAATAAAGAAACTTTCATCCGTAGGGTTGATAATCCCGGTCACGATCCCCACCACGTGTCCGTAGCGGTTCAGCAGCGGACCGCCCGAATTGCCGGGGTTGACCGCCGCGTCGACCTGGATCAATCCCTCAATCGTTTGACCCGAACCTGGTGGACGGAAGCTGCGGTCGAAACCCGAGATCACCCCCGAGCTCATCGAGCTATATAAACCAAACGGATTGCCAACCACATACGCTTCATCCCCAACTCGTAGCGCGCCCGCATTTCCCAGCGTTGCCGGGATAAAAAGCTCAGGCAGCGTCTCTGGCTGCAGAACAGCAATATCTTTTTCTGGTATGGAGGAGAGGATGGCCGCACGAGACTGCGTGCCATCTGCAAAGGTCAGCCGGATGCTGGTAGAGCCGTCCACAACGTGCAGACTCGTCAGGATATCACCCGCCTGATCGATAATGACCCCGGTTCCCAATCCGCTGTGCCCATCTCCGTTCGCGTCGACAGCATCCGACTCGATCCAGACCAGGGAAGGCTGGATGATCTGGTACACCTGCGCCGAATAGGCCGGGCGCGGCGTAGCAGATGCCATCGCGCTGGAAACCACAGCGTTGACTTCATCCTGTGTTAACGGTCTTGCTCCGGGGAAAAAAGTGTTGTAAAGAAACAGCCCTAAAAGGGCTGCCAGTACTCCCGACAAAAACGGGAGCGTTCTGCGTGCGCGCTCACGTATCCGCCCCAGGCGTGCTCGCAATTTGTCACCGACCGATAAAGAAGGTTCGCTCATACACATCCATTCACTAAAAACTTGCTACCGAGTAATCAGCAAACAGTTCAGAACAAAGCAATCTTACAGTCAATTATGGGATTTGTCGATTAGATCATGATGAGAATATTGTGGGATAAAAGAAAACAACACTCATCCCAAATTAAAACGAGGACGCAGAAAACCGGGAAATCTTACCCGACGATTACTCTACATTTGCACGATCAGAGTCGGGTTTGTTTTATTTCGATCCTTCTACAAGCATTTCTGCCAATGCCCGGAGCGCCAACTTGTAGGAGCGCCAGCCGAATCCAACAATTTTGCCCTTACAAACGGCGGAGATCAGCGAACGATGTCTGAATTCCTCACGTGCATAGACATTTGATAAATGGACCTCGATCACAGGAATCCCGAGCGCGGCAATGGTATCGCGCAAGGCAACCGAGGTATGGGTGTATCCACCAGGATTGAACAACACTCCATCTGCCCAGGCTTTTGCTTCCTGCAATGTATCGATCAACGCGCCTTCGTGATTCGACTGGAAACACTTCAGGTCTGCACCGTACTCCTTCCCCAACTCCATCAATGTTGTGTTGATGTCACTCAGTGTCATCGAACCGTAGATCTCCGGTTCGCGCGTACCCAGCATATTCAAATTCGGTCCATGCAAGACCAGGATTTTCATGATTTCTCCAATTCACTATGTCGTTGCGAGGGCAGTGCTCTCCTGCTCTAAGCAATCTCATATTCAGTACCAAAGATTGCTTCCCGAAGGCTCGCAATGACGATCACTCCAGCACCATTTCCAGATCGGTCACATCCACCAGTTCCACTTTGCCGATGGCGGCAGGCAGCGCAAAACGGATCGCTTTGGCGTTCTTCTTTTTATCCACTCGCATCGCCCGGATGATCTCCTCGCGCGGGTACTCTTCCGGGATTTGCACGGGCAATCCTACTTTTAGCAGCACATCCCGGATCGCATCAGACAAGCCTTTGGCGGCCACCGTTAATTGTTCTGCCAGCTGCGCCTCAGCTACCATTCCGATAGCGATCGCTTCACCGTGCCGCAATTGGAATTTGCTCACCAACTCCACCGCGTGTCCAACGGTGTGACCCAGGTTCAGCGCGGCGCGGAAGCCTCTTTCGTAAGGATCCTCTTCGATCACTTTGATCTTCACCGACATCGCCCGTTTGACGATCTGCTCGAGGTCGTCTTTGACACACTCCAATCCATGCGCGCACAAATCGAATAACTCGGGGTCGGAGATGATCCCATGTTTCACCACCTCTGCCATGCCTGAGATCAACTCACGCTCGGGTAATGTTTTCAACACCTGTGGATCAGCCAGGACAAGCTTCGGCGGGTAGAACGAGCCGATCAGGTTCTTGCCTTCAGGCAGGTCGAAGCCGGTCTTGCCGCCGAGCGAGGCATCGACCATCGAAAGCAAAGTCGTTGGCACACCCACCCAGTGGATGCCACGCATGTACGTGGAGGCAGCGAAGCCTGTCATGTCGCCGATCACGCCGCCGCCCAATGCGATGACCGTGCTTTTGCGGTCCAGCCCGTTTTCGAGAAACCCATGCCAGAGCGTCTGGATGGTTTCCAGATTTTTGTAATCTTCCCCCGCAGGGGTTGTGATGACCCTGGGAGGAAAACCCGCCTCGCGCAGGGATGTCATCACGTTTTCAGCATGGAACTTTCCCACATTCTCATCGGTCACGACGATCGGGTTTTGTAATCCGCGCTCGTTGAGCAAGTTGCCAATCTGTGCTACTGGCTGTACAAGAACGTCATACTCCCCCATGGCACGCAGATGGAACCGTCCAAGCCTGATTTGAATCTGCAATACATTCTGTTCAGCCGTCTTTCCATCCACATGGTATTGAATCGCGAACGAAGAATAGTGTTCCCTGCGTTGATCCAGCAAAGAGGTCAGTTTCTCGCGTACATCGCCCGCCAGCAAAGGACGTTTTCCCGCATCGTCTTTCAAGCGTTCGAGCAGCGTGGACAGCTCTGCCATGAGCAAAACAACGGTACCGTGCGTCTCCGCGAGGACGCGGTTTTCCTCCCGCAACAGCGCGCCGCCGCCGAGGGCGATCACGCTCTCTCTTTCTGCAACAAGACTTTTTAGCGCGGCAGTTTCCATGTCCCGGAACGCTGCTTCGCCCTGCCCCTCCATGATCTGGGAAATGAACATGCCCGCATTCGCTTCGATGACGCGATCCACATCCACAAATGGCAAATTGAGATTGCCGGCAAGGATTCTTCCGATTGTGGATTT
>DASTJG010000245.1:0-10835 GCA_035716785.1 Anaerolineales bacterium | reverse complement strand
CAAAGTATCCTCGTCAATCTGGCGTGCGCGGAGATGATGGCGCACTACGGTATCCCGCATTGTGGGACATCAGGCAGCGGCATGGGCTGGGGCATGGACCTGCTTGCCGCGGAAACCTACTGGATGAACACCCTCACGTTCGCGCTGACGAAGGATGGGCTGGCTCCGTTTGTCGGCGATACCCTTGGCTCCAAGGCTATCTCGCCGCTGACGTTCATCTACTGCCACGAGATCATCGACCAGGCCCTGCGCTTTGCAAGCGGATTCCAGCTCGATGAGGCGCATGTGGGCCTGGATGAAATCCAGAAAGCAGGCGCTGGTGGGAGCTACATCTCCGCACCGACGACACTCAAAAATTACAAGACGGGCTATTACGTCAATCCCATCCTGCCGCGCTGGAGCATGGAGAAGTGGATGGAGGCAGGACAGCCGCATGTGCAGAAAAAACTGAGCGAGTATACAATCGAATTTTTGAAGGATTTACCTGTGCCCGATGATCATGAAGAGTTGATGCAGAAAGGGGAGGAATTCATTCAGAAGGTAAGAAGCGAAAGGTAGACGTAAACATGAAGGGCGATAAAGCATTATGAAATTCCAACGCAATTTGTTCCTATATTTATTCTTTCTGCTGTTGACCTTGCTGATTGCTTTTTGGTACATGCGCACAACCAACCAGCCAGTGGGAGTTGCCGAAGAGTATCACCGCATCGCCGTAAATGCACTTAATGCTGGAAACAATGAGGAAGCTGTAACTTATGCCAGTTATGTGATTGCTCGTCAGCCTGATTACGGGCCAGCCTACACGACGCGCGGCCTGGCATACCAGAGAATGTATAAGTTCGATGAGTCCATTGCGGATTTGAATAGGGCGATTGAACTGGGGACGACAGATGTCTACACCTACTACACCCGGGGACTCGCTTACCACTCCCAGGAGAATTTCGACAAGGCCCTGCAGGATCTTGATTACGTGATCCATTTGAAGCCGGACTATGCGGTTGCCTATCAGGCCCGGGGTATCGTGTATTACGATCGAGGAGATTCCCCGCGAGCTTTGGATGATCTGAACACAGCGATCCAGCTTGCTCCCGACGATGCCGATTCGTACTATGGTCGTGCGCTGGTCTATGAGACGATGGGTCAGATGGATCAGGCTCTGGCAGATTATTCCCGGGCGATCGAAATCAATAAAACGTTCGGGCATGCATATTATGGGCGCGCCTTTCTCTATTATGAACTGAGAGATTATGAAAAAGCATTTTCCGATGTGAACCTGTCAATCCAATACGAACCAACGAATGCGGACCACTTTTTGCTGAGGGGATTAATATATGATGCCCGGGGTGATTACGCCCGGGCCGCGGAAGATTACGGATTGGCTATCGATCAGAATCCGCGCCATGAATATGCATATTACTGGAGGGCAATTGCGTATGAGGCATTGAACAAGGACACGGAAGCGATCCGGGACTTTCAGAAGGTGCTCGAATTAACCGATAATGTGGAGCGGCGCAGGGATGTCGAGGAGCGGTTGCGGGCGATCGAAGTAGCTCCCTGAGGCTGGCTTCCAAAACCTGATCTTCGAGCTTCTTGACGCGACATTTCTCTGATGATAGACTCTCGCTACGAAATCAAATTCTCTTCTGAAAGGAGGCACGAAAAAATGAAATCCATCCTGTCATCTGCTAGCGCACAATTTGTGTTGAGCGCGCCTCCCAAAGGTGAATTGTAATAACGACTTCAGTCGTTTGACTTGTTATTCCACCGCAGGCGCCTCTCGTCCTGCGGTTTTTCTTTTAATTAATCACAGACCTGACAGGTCTCCGCAGGAGTGGGACGAAAGTGTATTGCTATCCCTGTCAGGTCTTTTGATGGACAATGAATACAAACGATTACATTGATTTCTTCGAAGAACTCGATGACGAAGATAGACTGGACGTACGCCTTGGGACGGATAAACGCCGTCCCTACCAGCGCATGACGAGAAAGTTGATCAACGAAGAGCGGCAATTCGTGCGTAAGCAGGATGACTCGAAGATGGACGAACTGTCATCACAGAAACGCCTCTTACGAAAGCGCGAAACCAAAAAGCAGGAGACGGACCTGAAATTATTTGTCCGTGCCCAAGAAATTTCACGTGAGTTTAAATTCACGTACAAGGCTGCCCGCTTCGAGGAAGCCTGGCTGTTGGATTCCCTGGTCCACTTTGCTGAATATCAGTGGATCTCGGATGTGCTTCGTAAAGTCAAAGGAGGCAAGGAAGCCTCGGTGTATCTCTGTCGCTCCGGCACGGCGGTCGAAGCGCCGCTGGTTGCCGCCAAGGTCTATCGTCCGCGTTCGCTGCGCAACCTTAAGAATGACGGTCAATATCGGGCGGGGCGCGGCGACCTCGACGAAAACGGGCACGTCATTGTGAATTCCGGCGCGTTGCATGCCATGGCGAAGCGCACGGCTTACGGTGAAGAACTCCGCCATCAGTCGTGGATCGCGTTCGAGTTCGAAACACTGACGGCGTTGCACACTGCCGGCGCGGATGTTCCCAGACCCTATGCAATGGAGAAGAATGCCATCCTGATGGATTACATTGGAGATATTGACATCGCCGCGCCGACGCTCAATACTGTGAGGCTCGACTCCGATGAGGTTCATCCGCTCTTCAATCGCGTCCTTCACAACATCGACCTGCTCCTGTCCCACCGGCGCATCCACGGCGATCTGTCGGCGTACAACATCCTCTACTGGGAGGGCGACATTTCTTTGATCGACTTCCCGCAGGTCGTGCCGCCCGAGTCAAACCCCGCCGCGTGGACGATCTTCCTGCGCGATATGACGCGCATCTGTCAATACTTTGCCTCCCAGGGCGTCAAGCGCGATGCCTACAAACTGGCGGCTGATTTATGGACTTCCCATGGATACAGGATCACGAAGAAAATCGATCCGCGCCATTTGGACCCTGAGGAACAAGAAGACAGACGTTTGTGGGAACAACAAAACATCGAGAAGTAAGACCGAACCCGACAGTTATCTGTCGGGTTCGGTAAAGAATTCTGAACTACTTAAACCTTCGGGAAGTTTTGCTGATTAATCTTTTCCCCACAATCCGTATCCTTCGTTTCTGCGTTTCTCGCGCCGTTCGTGCTGTTCGTGGATCTGCTCGACGTGATCGACCTTCTCCTCGATCGCGGCTTCGAGCCACAGGCGACCCTTTTCTGCTGTCCCGTGACTTCCCGCTCCATACGCCCCGGTTTTTGTGTCGTCATCCCAGGGCGGATTCGCCACGAGGGAGCCGCCCTCGATCCAATCCATGTAGTAATCTGGCGTAGTGATGAAATCGGTTTCGTCCACGACGCGCTCCATGTGACACAGGTCCGACCGGAGATGAAGCAGATAGGATGTCTCCAACTCGCAGGCGTGACCCATCCCGCCGATCGGCGATGTGCGATACTTTGACAATGCCTCCGCGCCGATCCTGCCGGAGGTGTGCAGCCAGGCGGTCGCGCAGAAGATCCTGCGATGACGTTCACCAGCGTACTTCACAATGTTGACCAGAAAGGATGTATTGCCGCCGTGTCCGCTCATGAAATAGAAGCGATCAAAGCCGCGCTGGACGAGTGTGTCAATCACTGCCAGCCAGAAATCTTCGAACGCGCGCCCGCCTGCGTTCATCGTCGCCGCGAACGATGAGCGATGCGTGCTGACACCATACGGCATGACGGGCAATGTATAGCTTCGTGTAGGCACTCTGGCAACTGTGCCTTTTGCAATTGCATCAATAATGAGCGTATCCACCGAGAGGGGCAGGTGATAACCATGCTGTTCGGTGTGACCGATCGGGATCAAAATCACCTTGCCGCGTTCAGAATCGGGAGGCAATTGGGCAGTGTGCTGCGTAGAGGGAAGACGCAGATAAGACGTTGAAAGACCTTGAATGAAAAGTGACTGTGGATCGATCCCTGCCGGCGCGAGACAATAAACGCGCGAGAAACCGTCCTCGCGCAAACTATCCAGCAAATTTGAAATGTATGGAAAGAGGACCGTTTCCGGGACTTCGAGTCCGCTGCCGCGCCAACCGAACGGGAAGGCCGGTAGGAGTCCGATGCGGGGGGGCTGGCTTAATTGGTCGGCGAGCAAGTCAAGGCTTGCCCTGAGCTGTTGCCCTGAGCTTGTCGAAGCGGAAGTCGAAGGGCTGTAGCCAGAGCCGAGAGGTAGAACAAGCGGTGTATCGCGCGGAAGCTCAGCCACTGAATCCCAGGTCATTTCATCGTAATTAAAGAATGTTGTCATGAAAGTCTCCACTGTTTACGTTCTGCGTGTAGCCAAATTAGCACTTAACAATTGCATTTGAAATTATTTACCTAAATAGAGAACATGGCAAACTCAGGCGCGTACTTTACCAGTCCTTGCACCACATTGTGTTTTGAAAAATGGATCACCATGAATTCTTCATCCACCCCATATTCATTTTGCACTCCAAACTGGCTTGCCTTTTCAAACCCAAAACGCTGGTAATATTTTGGACCCCCAAGCACTACGCAATAGTCATAACCGGATTCTTTGCATAGACGCAGTCCTTCACGGATAAGCCGCGAGCCAATTCCCTGTGATTGCACATCGGGCCGAACGGCCACGGGCGCGAGCCCAATCCCTTTTGCCTGACTTGTCGGGGTAATGGTAACAGGACTGAACAGAATGTGCCCCAGAACTTTCTCTTCTTGTACAGCAACCAGTGAGATGCTCGCCTTGCCGTTCGCGCGCAGTGCATCTACCAGCTTGCTTTCCGCCTCACTTGGGAATGCCGCGCACAGAATTTGCCGCACCTGTTTGAAGTCTTTTGCTTCTTCGTTCCGAACTTCGATCTCCATGTTTATCCTGGCAGCAAGTACCAGTCCAAAAATTGTTCCATGCGCTCATAGACATCGAGCAAATTTTCACGACGCAGGAAACCGTGCGGCTCGTTCCCATAAGTTTTATATTCGAAGACCTTGTCATGCCGTTTCAAAGTTTCCACCCACTCTTCCGAGGCTTCCGGCGGGACGATCGTGTCAAGTAAGCCATGCAGGATGAGCATGGGCTTTTGAACATTCTTTACGTCTGCAATGGGGGAGCCTTGCAGGTAGAACTTGCTGTTCACAGCAGGATGACCCAAAAAGATCTCTGTGTAATAGCGCAGCCGCTTTTCGCATTGTGCCCACGAGCTGAGCAGGTTCGAGTCGCCATACTTGGAAACCCCACAGGCAAAAAGATATTCAGGGTCACGTGCCAGGGCACAAATCGCCATGTACCCGCCATAGCTTCCGCCTGCAATGCCGATGCTTTCCCGGCGAATCTCCGTGAAGCCGCATTTGAACTTGTGCAGGAATTTGGCGCCATGCAAACAATCCTGCGTATCACCAATGCCCCAGTTTTCATAATTGGCGCGTTCGAATTGCTTGCCGTAGCCTGTCGAGCCGCGATAATTTGGCGCGAGATAAGTATATCCCTTTGCCGTGAAGTATTGCGAAAGGTCATCCCAGGAAAAGACATACTGATCCTTTGGACCGCCGTGCGGATACAGGATCGCCGCTCCATTGCATTTTTCCGGGCGATATAGAAATGCAGGGATCTCCAACCCATCGTAACTTTTATAACTGACGATCTCCGGCATGACCATTTTATTTTTTTGCATAGCCGGCGGATTCGAGGATGTCAGTTGCGTGACTTGTTTGCCCGGCAGGTCGATGCGATACAGGTCGGGCGGCATGAGCGGACTCTCATATTCATAGGTGATAAACGAGCCATCCTGTGCCCAGTTCGGATTCGAATGAAGCCCGGCGCCGCTTCGCAAGTCCACGACCGCGCCGGTTTCCGCCTCGACGAGGCTCAGGTCGAAGGCGCCATTCCGATTAAAGATGACGGCGAGCTGCCTGCTGTTTGGCGACCATTCGAACTGCGCAGCGTCATGGCCTGTTTTTGTGAGTTGGTGCAAACCTTCGCCATTCGGCCTGACAAGGTAGATTTCATCGCGCTCTGTTTCCTGAGCAATGAACGCGATCCACTCTCCATTGGGTGACCATTTGGGTGACAGGGCACGCGTCGATGGCTTGCCGTACAGTGTCATCGATTTTCCCGTTTCGATCTCGAGCAAAAGGACATCGAGCCTGTTCAGGTCGTCGAAGCGGCGCAGGACATAGACAATGGCTTTGCCATCCGGCGAGGGACGTGCCTCCCAGTGATCGCCAGTCGGGTCGGTCGTCAACGCGCGGGGCCAGCAGCCATCGATGTCGGTGATGAGCAACTGATCGACTTCATTGCGTTCCACGGTGACGATCAGCCCATGCGAATCGGGCATAAAGCGCGGACTACTTGCCGCGGTAGCAAAGTCTGTGATCTTTTGGGGCAAGCCTCCTGCGCGCGGCACGAGATGCACATGGCCGTGAATGCCAAACGCGATCCACTTTCCATCCGGGGACCAGGCAGGGATCTCGTCATCCCAGTAGTTTGCGAGGGGACGGTCGGTGCTGATGCGGGCGGGCCAACTTCTATCCAACGGAAGCAAATATACATCTGAGAGAGATTCGCCATCCTTGATGTAGGCGATTGTTGTTCCATCTGGCGCAAGCGCGTGGGAACGGATCCGCTCCAGGGAAGTCAAAAGGGATAAACTCCAACCCTCCGGTGGTTTGAGATCGGGTCGTTTGATGGATGGCCAACCGTTGCGTTCGTACTTCTCGGTGAGTTTGATCGATTTATCCATTCACCCATCTCCGTTGTTCGGTCATTACGGTGAACTGATGCGGCGGAGTTCCTGTTCAGCAGGTGTGGACTTTGGATTAAGTGTGAATGCCCGATTTAGGTCTTCGAGCGCGCCTGCATGATCGCCCAATGCTTCTTTCGCCATGCCTCGCCAGTAGTATGTTTCTTCCAGTACAGGCTTATCGACAGTGGATAAGGTGGTCCGTGCCAGATTGATCACATCCTGATGGCGTCCCGCGTAATAGTAGGCAGCGTAAGGACCGTCCTGATACCATAGCACACGCCAGGGGCGTTCCTCTTCGGATAGTGCAGCGTAAATGGCAAAGGCATTATCGTACGCCTGCGCAGCCCCAGCGTAATCCTGCAGGTATACCAGGTTTGTGCCGCGGTTATACCAGGCAAAGAATTGCTCGCGTCCGCTCTGGTTGCCTGTTTCCACTAACGCCAGTTCTGCGGCAGATTGGAAGTTCCACATCGGATCGCTATTCGGGCCGAGGATCGATGCCACTTCTGCAGCGCGCTCGGGTGGATAGATGACCACATAGACGAAATCGAAGTGCCGCCAGAATTGCGCAATGGTTTCGTAGGGCACTCCATACGCCTCGGGAGGACCCTCATACGAGTCGTACACCCGGAACTGTCCTTTGGCATCGTTGTACCCGCTGATAACCTGGTAATGACCCATCCAGGCGTCGTCATGCGGGTCCAGCCCTTTTTCGATCAATACCGGGAAACCTGCCGCCAGCAGGCGTTTGAGCACGTCGAGGTTACCACCGACACGCCACAGCGCGTCGAGCTGTGTCTGCTTCTCGACAAAGTCAACGAGTTCGAACGCGTTGACGTTTTTGTCATCGCTCTCGAAGCTGGGACGCAGATAGGCGCGTGTCTGAATCTGGTCCCCTGTCCAGCCCCAATACGATAGCACCATCGATAGGCTCGCCGGCGCGCAGTTGTTGAACTTTTGATACTCGTGTCGAATGCCCGTCAACTCTACACTTGTTGGGATTGGCGTCGACGTCAGGCTAGGTGTGGCTGTGGGAGCCGGGGTTTCCGTCGGTCCGGCGAGAACCGTCGGCGTGGGAGCCAGAGCCGTCAGAGTTGCATCCACAATGGCTTGCACCTGTTCCTGAGGAATGAAAACCGCCTCCTCAGGTGGATTGAAATAACGCTGGATCTTCACGCGCATATTGTCCACCCGCCATGCCAACCTATCATGAATTGGCGGCAGGTTATACATGACACCGGCTAAAAAGCACAGGGCAACGATTCCTGAAACAAGAATGACGATATATTGTCTACGCATTTGGAGAATTATAACAAATGTAAATTGCCTGTTCCCTGCATCGGAATCACAGTAAAATCTTTGCATAGTTCACATGGATATCACTAGTCTCCAAAACCCCCGTGTCAAACACATTGTCAAACTGCGTGATGACAAACGCCAGCGCAAACAGGATGGCCTGATGCTCGTCGAGGGCTATGACGAGATCCAGCTCGCGCTTTCAGCCGGACACAAACCGCAGACACTTCTTTCCTCTTCTGAGCTTGTTTCGCGTCAAATCGACATTGCTGAGGCTGAGAACATTACCGTTAACCGCGCCGTCTTCGAGAAGATGTCGTATCGTGATAATCCTGATGGCTGGCTGGCGGTCTTTCCCATTCCACAGACTTCGCTGGATAACCTGACCTTAAATGAATCGCCTCTGGTGGTCGTTGCCGAATCGGTCGAAAAGCCTGGGAATCTCGGCGCGATCCTTCGCACGGCAGACGCCGCGCACGTGGACGCTCTCCTCGTCTGTGATCCGCGTGTGGATGTCTGGAATCCAAATGTTGTCCGCGCGAGTCGGGGCGCGGTATTCAGCGTACCCCTTGTCGAATGTGACAATGCTTTGGCATTCGCATGGCTAAGCGCGCGCAAGATCCGTGTTTTGGCCGCCACACCCTCGGCTGAGGCACTTTACTCTGATACAAACATGCACGGTCCTCTTGCCATCGCCGTTGGCACGGAAGATGAAGGACTGACGGACTTCTGGATGTCTCACGCCGAGGTGAAGATCAGGATCCCGATGATGGGCAAGGTCAACTCTTTGAATGTATCGGTCTCCACAGCCTTGATCCTTTACGAAGCCCTCAGGCAGAGAAGCCAGCGTCATCGGTAAGAGAACAACCTTGGGGAAATTACATTTGCGCGGTTAAATTAATTAGACTAGTCAGGTACGAATATCCCTCTGCGAAATTTCATTTTTGCAAACTTCATTTTGTAACCTTTTGCCGAATCTCCGTCATGTAAATGTGGAACAGTATAAACAGAAAACTCGTCTATAAAAATGATGGAGTAAAAGTGAGCACACTTAAATGGTTTTTTGCCGTTCTGCTTGCGGGGGTTTTGTGGCTGATCGCCGTATATACGGATGAATATCTCAGGCCGTACAAAATAGTGGGAAGAAAATGAACGCGCCTGGGTAGAACAAACAGGGATGGACAAACTTGTCCATCCCTGCGGTTTTAATTCCCCTTCCATTCATAGTCATAGACGGTTGTCAGATGTTGAAATCCATGCTTTGCCACGATCGGTTTGCTCATGGCTCCCGTCTCGACCACAGCATAGCGATAGCCGCGTTCATGGATCTCTTTTAGCCGGGTCGAGAGCAGGCTGGTGTACAGTCCCTGCTTGCGATATTCGGTAACTGTGGATCCAGCAAACAAGGTAGCGAACTGACCGTGCGGGAAGTACGTCCACGCGATGGAAGCGGGTTGATCGTCTACATAAGCAGCATAGACACTTAAGTAGCCGGGTACGTTGAGATGCATGCCCAGTCTCTCATTCACCCAGGTATTGTGGCCGCCCCAGACCTGATCCAGGACGTAGATAATATCCTTGAGACCGGCCAGACTGTCGATGCGGCGAATATCAGCCTTGACAGGCTGATACAACGAAGCAGGTGCATTCCTGACATCGAGCACCATCACATCCGCCGGGTCATCATCACCCGCGAAACCATGCGAGCTGAGCTTGTCTTTCAGGCTCGGCAGCAAGTCATGGTCATACACCTTCCAGGTGAAAGGCTGTTTCATCGGGGTCAGGTAATCCACTTCCTGTTCGATGACGCTGTCCAGCATGGCTTCATTTGCAAACGTAAATGCCACAACATTCATACCGGGAGCCTTGCGAATGATTCTCACTACATCGTTTGTGATCTCTTTATGCGCTTCCGGATACATGATCCGCAAACGCAGGTCTTTGTCATACTGAACCAGTAAACTGTTGTTCATGATATTCACCTTGCTTTCCCCCAACCTCACAGGTCTTAAAGACCTGTGAGGTTGGGGTCAATCCGCAGCCAGTGCTTCAGGTACTTCTTCCTTTCCTTGAATACCAACTGCTTCTGCTAATCCATATTGTGTTTCCAGTTCATGGCGGAACTGCTGCGTGTACAGCCGATAGTAGTGTCCGCCAAGCTTGAGCAATTCGGCATGTGTGCCTTGCTCGGCGATCCTGCCATTTTCGATGACGATGATGCGATTCGCACGCCGGATCGTTGACAGGCGATGCGCAATCACGAATGATGTGCGTCCCTGCATCAGGGCTTCCATGCCGCGCTGGATGAGCGCTTCTGTCAACGTGTCCACGCTAGAGGTGGCTTCGTCCATGATGAACAGCTCGGGGCGAGCCAGCACGGCCCGTGCCAGGCTGATCAACTGCTTCTGTCCAACGGACAATAGGTTGCCGCCTTCGCCCACGTTCTGATCGTAACCTTTTTCGAGAGTCACGATGAAGTCATGTGCGCCGGCGATCTTTGCGGCTGCGACGATGTCCTCGTCGCTGGCATCCAGTCGCCCATAACGGATGTTGTCGCGCACACTGCCCGAGAAGAGATGCGGCGTCTGTAGCACGATCCCGATCCGGCTGTGGATGGATGCGAGGGTGTAGTCCATGTAATCGCGCCCGTTGATGCGGATCATCCCTTCACGCGGCTCATAGAACCGGCACAGGAGATTCACGATCGTTGACTTGCCGCCGCCGGTCGGACCGACCAGCGCGATCATTTCACCAGGCTGGACCTTCAGCGAGAAGTCCGTCAGGACAGGCTTGCGGTCTTCGT
>DASTJG010000244.1:0-24544 GCA_035716785.1 Anaerolineales bacterium | reverse complement strand
TCCAGCACGGCGGCTATGAAGTTGAATCCGAGCGTGTGGAAACAGCCGATGCCATGCAGGCAGCGCTCACGCGCCAGGCCTGGGATCTGATCATCTGCGATTTTTCCCTGCCCCGCTTTAGCGCGCCCAGGGCACTGGAAGTGCTCAAGCAAAGCGGATATGACATTCCATTTATTATCGTTTCCGGCACGATCGGGGAGGAGAGCGCAGTCAATGCGTTGAAAGCCGGGGCTCATGATTTCATCATCAAAGGGAATTTTGCACGACTGATCCCCGCCATCCAGCGCGAATTGAAAGAAGCAGACGTGCGCCGTGAACGGAGGGAACGCGAGCGCGAACTGGAAGCCATTGCCTCGGTCAGCTTGATGCTGCGCGCCGCGAAAACGCTCGACGAAATGCTTTCCCGTTTGTTGGATCAGGCTCTCAAGCTCGTGGAAGCAGAAACCGGAAGTATCTGGCTGCATGACCCGGCGAACAATACCGTCGAACTAAAAATTCAGCGGGGTTGGAGTGAGGAATATATTGGTTCCTCCCTTCAATCTGGGGAAGGCATACCCGGGTTGGTGGTGCAGTCTGGCAAAGCAATCATTGCCGGCGAGTTTTGCAGCGATGCCCAGATCCCTGAAAAAATCCGGGCCCGGATGCCAAAAGGGATTGGCGGGGCCTGTATCCCTCTGCACGCAGAGGAAAACATTATCGGTGTAATGTTAATCAACGTCACATTGCCGCGCGAACTCACGACAGGGGAAGTACGAATACTGAACGCGCTCGCAGAGATCGGGGGGAACGCCATTCACCGCATGTATCTGCACGAACAGACTGTCAAGCAACTGGAACGACTGGGCGCGCTGCGATCGATCGATCTGGCGATCAGTAATATTCTCGACCTGCAAGTGACACTCAAGATATTGATCAATGAGGTCATCCGCCAGCTTCACGTGGACGCCGCTGCCGTGCTGCTGATCCAGGCTGGCAGCGGGAGGCTGGAATATATAGCCGGACAAGGTTTCTACACACGCAGCATCGAATCGACCAACCTGCGGATCGGAGAAGGCAACGCCGGCCGCGCGGCATTGGGGAGGCTTATTGTCGAGATTCCCGATCTGAGGAATTTTAGCGGAGTTTTCACACGCACCCAGTTACTTGCCGACGAACAGTTCGTTTCCTACTATGCAGTTCCACTCATTACCAAGGGAGAGGTCAAGGGCGTATTGGAGGTCTTCAATCGTTCCCGCCTGAACCCTAACCGGGAATGGGTGGATTTTCTCGAAACGCTGGGTGGACAAACCGCGATCGCCGTCGAGAATTCAATGCTGTTCCAGGGGCTGCAGCGTTCCAACTTCGAGCTTGCCATGGCATACGACGCCACGATCGAAGGCTGGTCGCACGCCCTCGACCTGCGCGACCACGAGACGGAAGGTCATACCCAGCGAGTCACCGATATGACACTCAAGCTGGCGCGCAAAATAGGGTTGAGCGATGAACGCCTGGTTTCCATCCGGCGCGGCGCGCTCCTGCACGATATCGGAAAAATGGGGGTGCCCGATACTATCCTTCACAAACCCGAAGAACTGACCGAGGCAGAACAGCAGATCATGAAGCAGCATCCTCAACTGGCTTACGATATGCTCGAGCCAATTGCCTATCTGAGGGGTTCTCTGGACATCCCTTATTGTCATCACGAGAAATGGGACGGCACCGGCTACCCGCGCGGGTTAGCAGGAACACAGATCCCGCTGGAAGCGCGTCTCTTCGCGATCGTGGATGTGTGGGACGCGGTCACGACCGATCGACCCTACCGAAAAAGCTGGCCCCGGAAAAAAGCATTGGATTACATTCGTGACGAAAGCGGGAAACACTTCGATCCACAACTGGTGGAAATATTTTTGCAGGAAATTGGGATGAACAGGATTTAAAACAACTGACCCTGTTCGTAATTTTCAGCATCCACTGTATCCCAGGGCAAAGGCGGAAGAGCGACAGCCTCCCTCACCTGAGCATAGATCCTGCGTGCCAGCCACGGTGCGGCCAGGTTATTGGGGGAATGACAAAACATATAGACATCCGCACCTTCCTGCAATTGTGAGATGAAATACTCCCCCCAGCCTTTAAGATATGGATCATTGACCTCGATCTCCGGATGACCGATATAGCGGATGAAAACGAAATCGGAGGTGCGCTTCGGAACGACAGGGACATCGGGTTTGCGCTCCCGGGCCTCGAGCAAACTCTGGTAGACGGATCCCGCTAAGATCTCCTCCCCGGCCAGATCGCGGATGGGACGCGTATCGATCGTTACGCGCGCCATGTTGTGTTCGGCAAGCAACTGGTTCAGAGCCTCATCGTGCGGCGCGTCGAACCAGTCCAGGTGACGGACTTCTACGGCAAGGCGCACTTCACGCGGCCAAAGGGCGAGAAAGGCCTGCAGGTCGCCGAGCAGCTTCGGGGAATAACGAGGCGGGAGTTGCAGGAACATGGGTCCCAGCCGCGTACCCAGCTGGCTCATAATGTTGATGAATTCACGTGCCCGTTCCAGGTTTTCCATCAGCTTACCTGCGTGGCTGATCGCTTTCGGGACCTTTGGACAAAAGCGGAAGGTCGGAGGCATTTCCTCGATCCAGCCTTCCAACGTCTTTTGCGCAGGGACCGCGTAGAAAGTCGTATTGCCTTCCACAGTCGTCAGCCGCCGCGTGTATTCGCGCAGAAACTCGGATGGTTTTGTCCCCTCCGGGTAGAAGTTACCCACCCAACCTTTGAACGACCAAATGGGACAACCAATATAGAAGTTCATTGTTTATGATGCCTTTCACCATAGTATACGAAGATTTCATTTTGGAATATGAAAAGACTGTTAGAAAGATCCTGGAGTTTCCCGAAATGGATACAATAGGCGTGGAAATTCCTCCTCCCCATTTTGTTCAAACAGCAGACAGCATTATAGAAGAGTGGGTTCAACGATTCCATCAGGAACACCAGGAAGGTTGGGTATCTCGAGGCTGATAGTAAGGTTGCCATGTCACACTAGCGGCAGGAGGTTTCTTGTTTATTCTTGGTCAGAAGGTGAAAGGAAAACGATATGCAACCGAATCTGCGAACTGAGGTTATCAAGTCCATTCGCCTGCGAGTGGATCCGGACGAACATCGCGCGATCCGCCAGTTATGGATCGCGCATTCTCTTGCCGAGGACGCCCACGATATTCCCGGCTTGATGGCAACCCTGACTGAGAATTGCGTCTACACCGTGGTCAACAGCGGTACGACCTGGCAGGGCAAGGCGGGTGCGACCCAGTTTTACCAGCAATTATTGACGGCATTCCCCGATATTCACTTCGATCTACAAAACATCGTCATCGGACCACAGGGTGTTTTCGAGGAGGCGTTTGTCACAGGCACATATGAATCGCAGTGGCTGGATATGCCATCCCCGAGCGGACAACGAGTCGAATTTGCGGTAACCATCCTGTTCCCATGGGATCCAAAACAAAAGCTCTTCAAAGGCGAACGAGTTTACTTCTTTATCAAATAAGCTCTTTTCCTTGGAATGTGCAAACAAATGTTGGACCTGGCAACGTCCTGGTTTTCACGCTGCCATCCGTCCGACAATCCAACGGTTGGTCTACGCTTAACCTATTTTCATTTTTGAAAACTCTAATTCATTCTTAATCTATCTAATGAAAATGAAAGCAACGTTTTTCAATTTACGCGGTAACATGGGGAGACTTTTAAAGCGTCCGTGAACGGACATCGAGGCACCATGAAACAATCAGTAACCCAAATCTTAGACTTCTTCAAAAAACACAAATATGGCAAATTGACCCTGGCCCTTTTATTGTTTGGGCTGATCACCTCGGGAATTCTGCTCACTCGATCCAAACCCGAGCAGGAACCCATTCCATTGAGTAAAGTGGCAGCTGCCATTTCAGTGGGGGAGGTTGTAAGAATAGAAGACAACCAGGATAACGGTAGTTTGACAATTTTTTATAAAGATAAATCACAAAACACCACGCGGCGTGATCGAACCGCGCCATTCCTCGAACAAATGAAGTATCTTGGCGTGAGCGAAAGCCAGATGGCACAATTGGAGTACGAACTGGTGGAAAACAAAGCCATGAATGGCGATCGGGTTGTCAATGTCGTAATCAGCCTTGCCATGATCGGCTTGCTGGGCTTTGCCATGGTCCGGATGAACGGCGGCGCGATGGCAGGCATCCGCAAGAAATACACAGAAGGCGACATTCCCAGCACCACCTTCAAGGATGTCGCGGGAATGAATGAAAGCCGCGAAGAGCTTGTCGATATCGTTACCTTCTTGAAGAATGGCGACATGTACCAGCGCATGGGCGCACGCATGCCACGCGGCGTGCTGCTGGTCGGTGAGCCTGGCACAGGCAAGACCCTGCTGGCAAAGGCAATTGCCGGGGAAGCAGGCGTGCCCTTCTTTACCACATCCGGTTCCGAGTTCGTCGAAGTTTTTGTCGGTGTCGGCGCCAGCCGCGTCCGTTCGCTATTCAAAAAGGCGCGCTCCAAGGCTCCCTGCATTGTCTTCATCGATGAGATCGATGCCGCGGGTCGCAAACGAAATGGCGGCGGTGGCGGCGGTGAAATGGAGCAGGATCAAACCCTCAATCAATTGCTGGTCGAGATGGATGGGTTCGCCGCCTCGGACGGAGTCGTGGTATTGGGTGCCACCAATCGTATGGACGTCCTCGACCCGGCTCTGACCCGTCCCGGTCGCTTTGACCGCCAGGTACATGTCCCCCGTCCCGATATAAAAGGACGCCTTGCGATCCTCGAGGTGCATATCAAAAATCGTCGCCTGGCACCGGATGTGAACCTGATGGATATCGCCAAGTCCACCCCTGGGCTGGTCGGAGCGGACCTGGCCAATATTGTCAACGAAGCCGCCATTCTGGCAGTCCGCGGCGGGCATGATGCCATCACCATACAGGATTTCCAGGAAGCTGTCGAGAAAGCCCTCACCGGCGGCGTGCAGCAGAAGAGCCGCGTGATGCAGGAGACGGAACGCCGCACGATCGCTTATCATGAGGCAGGTCACGCGGTGGTCATGCATGCAACGCCGCACTCTGACCCCGTCTACAAGATCACGATCATCCCGCGCGGACAGATGGGCGGCTTCACGATGTCGCTGCCGGAGCAGGACAGCCTGCTGATGTCCCGCAATCAGCTCCTGGCGCGCATCACCGGGCTGATGGGCGGACGCGTGGCCGAGGAACTGTTCTGCGATGACATTACCAGCGGAGCGGCGAACGACCTGAAAGTGGCCACACAACTGGCGGAAGAGATGGTCATGCGCCTCGGAATGAGCGATACCGGACTGCGCGTGTTCAACAAGCCGGAAGGCTATGAGGCAATGGTGGCGCCGCGTACCGGTCAAAGGACATTCGAGGCGATCGATCAGGCGATTAAGCAGATCCTCGATGATTGTTACGCAGAAGCCAAACGCATCATCAACGAGAAGCGCGAGGCGATGGAGCGGGTCACAGACTGTTTACTGCAACAGGAAACCCTCAGCCGCGAAGAATTTGTAGCGCTGATGTAAATGTATCGAAAAAAGACATCCGGGCAAGTTGCTCGGATGTCTTTGTATTAATCTGTCATTGCGAGCCTTCGGGAAGCAAGCCCATAATAGATGAATTCTGCTAATCGCATAGGACATTGCTTCGGCGCTCACGGACCTTCGCTCCTCGCAATGACATGCTCGTCACAGTTCAAGTTGATCAATCGCCGAACGCACAACCTGGGCGCTGGCACGCAATGCGTCCGTTTCCGATTCGCTCAGGCTGGGGAAGAACGTTTCGATAATCCCTTCTCCACCCACAAGTCTCGGAAGTGATACAGTGACATTCTTTACGCCTGCGACATCTGCAGTCGGTGTACAGACAGTGAGCAGGGACCGCTCATCCTGCAAGATCACCTCCACGATGCGCGCGATGGCGCTGCCGATACCATAGTAGGTCGCGCCCTTGCCCGCGATGATGTGATACGCCGCCCGCCGAACTTTTTCGTCGATACCCGTATAATCATCCGGGCAGATCGATATCTCCCGTCCATTGCAAAACTCAGCCAGGGGAATCCCGCCTACGGTGACCTGCGACCATGCCAGCACTTCGGAATCACCGTGTTCCCCAAGCACGTAAGCATGGATATGCTGGGGATCGACGTTCAGCTTCCGTCCGATCAAACTGCGCAGGCGCGCTGTGTCCAGGGTGGTACCCGAGCCGATCACGCGGCCGGATGGGACACCCAGCTCCCTGGCATAATGCGCAGCGATGTGCGTCATCACATCGACCGGGTTGGTGGCAATGAGCAAAACGGCCTCCGGAGCACTTTGAAGAATATTGGGGATCACTTGTTTAAATACCTGCGCATTTCGCCCCAGTAACTGGAGCCGCGTCTCGCCTGGCTTTTGTCCTACTCCTGCCGAGACAACGACCACCTTGCAGCCAGTCAGGTCTGCATAATCTCCTACAGTGACTTCCAGCGGATGCGCAAAGGGCACCGCATGGAGAATATCATCTGCCTCGGATTCCGCCCGGGCACGATTCTGATCGACCAGCACCACCCTCCGCCCGACCCCGCGCATCACCAGCGCGTACGCAGCCGTCGCGCCGACAAAGCCACTCCCCACAACACCTGTTTTCATTTTGTCTCCTCTCTCGATCTTCTGTCATTGCGAGGAACGGCAGCGCAAGCGCCGCGACGAAGCAATCCTTTGTACATGCGCAGGCCTGGAATTTCATTGGAGATTGCTTCGCCACCTCGGCGTTTGAGCCTCGGGGCTCGCAACGACGGTTTACTCTGCCCGCGAGGCCCACGCCTCGATTTCAACCCGAAACACGGGACTCGCCAGGGCAGCAACATGTAGCAGCGTGCTGCAAGGTTGATGTCCCTGTAACTTGGACAATATAATCTCGCGTCGCTTCGCGGTATCAATTTCGCCGACCAGATAATAAGTGATCTTGATCAGGTCCCTTACATCCATACCCGCGGCTTGAAGGTTGCGCAGCACGTTTTCAAAAGCAATGTCGATCTGCTCGAACGGATCCTCCGGCACGCTGCCATCCTGGCGCATGCCGACCTGTCCGGAAATCACCAGCAAGCGCTCATTGCCCTTGACCTCAATCTGATGGGAATACGAGCCAACTGGTTCGTGAATGTCTCGAGGGTTTCGAAATTCCTTCACAACTCGACTCCTTTGCCAATGCAGTAGATCAAACCAACATTATAGTATGGAAAGCATACGGAATTTCCCGGACAGTTTTATTGCTTCCAAACAACCATCAACACTTTATTGATCATAAAAGCGACCCATCACCGCTGGATCGCTTTGCTTGACCCAAGAACCCTCAACGTCAATTCTTCCACGCGATCCAGCCACATGTAAGAATGTAAGCCACCAGAATGACAATGGCGAGTACTGCATCGATTGTGCCTGCCAAAGCGGCTCCATCTGCATCTGCAAGAAAGAGAGCAGAGACGGCCATCGCTGCCTTGTGAAAGAACGCGAGTTCCCACACGCCTGCTGCATTGCGGGGACGCAATGCCAGGAGCACGAACATCCCGGTAAAAACAAGAAAACCGAACAGGCGCCAGGTCTCCACCCAGATGGTTTCTGATGTTGCACGATTTACCACGGCCAAGGCAGATGCAAAAGCAGCAAGTGCTCCCAGGGCTGCCAGCCACATCAGTCCACGTCCCAGGCGATCCTGCCAGCGCGGAACACTTTCCAGTGTCATTGTTGAATTCATTTCCAGCTCTCCTTAAATCTAAGATTGCTCCATTACAAAATCGACATACGATGGTTTATTACTTCCAAAGAACCTGTAAAAGTTTATGTAGAACCAGGACGATCGCATACGCCCAGCCAAGAGCAGGCTTTCCACTTGCAAAGAGGGCGACGGCACCTGAAGCAAGCAGCGTCAACTCCAGGGCCAGATAGGAAGCGCCGCTCAAAGGACGGGTCGCTTTCGGGGCAATGAACATCCCCCACAGCACAGCGATCAAAACAGGCAGGCCAATCCCCAAAAGGATTTTCATGAACAAGCCTGACTGGGTTTTGAAGCCCCAATATCCCACCGCTACAAGCATACAAAGTTCCAGTAAGAATCGAACCAGTAAATTTAGTACCTTTAAAGCATCCATAGCTCACTCCAATTACATACGTTTTAAACCGGTCGTTAAAGCCTCAACAAATCGGCGAAAACTTTCGTCGCAATCCTGAGGCAAGCCGAAGCCACCAGCCACTTCCAATGTGGCAAAACCATGAACCATGCTCCGGAAAGCACGCAGGGCATGAATGGCATCCTCATCCTGCAAGCCCAGCGAAGCCATCACGGCCAGTCCTACTTTCAGGCTGCGCTCCTCCTCACGGACCAGGTTTTCATCCGGAGCGGATTGAGTGCCCGAGGCGCGCAGGCTGGACATGTATAATCCGGGATATTCCTTCACGTAGTTCCGGAATGCCTGGGCCACACTCATAAAAAGCTCGGCGCCGCTTTTGCCGATCGCGGCTTCACTTAAACGATCAGCGATCAGTCTGGCATTTATCACAGCCAATTCCCTCTGCAGCCCGGGCAACCCATCCACGTGGTTGTACAGGGATGGGGACCGAATTCCCAATTCCTCTGCCAAACGGCTAAGGGTCAGAGAGGCTATTCCTTCTGCATTGATCAGATCCACTGCGGCTTGCAGCACTGCCCGCTTATCGAGGCGGATATGTTTTTTGCGCCCCATACTTGTATCCTTTCTTCGACGCATACCCATTACTAATCATGTTAGTATTTTAACTAATGTTATTAGCTTTGTCAAGGCAGAAATAAAACTGACCTCCAGAATTCACCTGAAAGTCAGTTTCGTCTCACAGTCGAATTGTCTCTGTTCCCCCGCCTCGTATTTCAATCAATATTCCACGTAAATCGAATCCACAATCCCTACAATGACAGAAATGACGGCGGCATCGGGGTTCTTGAGCACCTGGCGCGCGCCGTTCCCCTCGCGGTTCACCAGGACGGTATCCCCTATGCCTGCCTGGGTGTTATCGAGCGCGATGAAGTCATCGTTCGGCTCGGGCTGGTCGCCCTCCAGCACCAATGGCTGGACCACCAGCAGCTTGCGGTTCTTGTAATCCTTATGACTGATCGTCGTCACGATCGTCCCGACCACCTTACCCAAAACCATTTTTAAACCTTTGTGTCCCTTCGTGTCCTTTGTGGTAAAAGAAACTAAGTGAACTGATTATGCCCTTGCTTCAACGTGTAATCGAACGTGCCATCCGGCTTGACTTCCAGTTCATCCACAATGCCGACGAGCGCCAGGTCGATCGGCACGAACTTCTCATCGGGCATGGCAAGGGCGGCTTCGCGCGAACGCACCATCAAGCACAGGTCACCGGGACCCGCCCGCACCACGTCCGCGGCGACCTGCAGACCGCCGACCGGTTCCAGATCCTTGTTCAACGGCTGAACCACGAGCAGCTTCAATCCCTCTGTGCCGGGATATTTGATCGTGCAGATCGCGGTGCCTCTCACTCTGCCAAATAACATTATTTATTCCCTGTGCAACGTACGGGCGACCCATCATTGTGGTCAACAAAGCTTTTGGCTTGCACTGGGCGGGTCACCCCTACAAGTTCCATTATTTCAACCCTACGCCTTTGACGACGCGCTGAATGATATTATCCAGCAGCTTCGCGTCCACCTGGTTGCCAAGCTTGGCAATCACCGCAGAACGGATGTGCTGTTCGACATCGTTCGCACCTGGCACCGCCGCTTTGGGCGGAGGCATTGCCGGAGCAACGGAAACAACTGCCGGCTGAGAGCGAGGCGTTCCTGAAAGATATGGTCGTACCGGCGCGGCCGGGGGATTGTCCGCACTGTCCGAGATCAACTGCAATCCCAGGCGGTTGGCTTTTTCGTAGGCAAGCTCGGTCAGCACCACATTCTCGGTGACCTGCAAAGAGCGGGTCCCGCGCGCGAACAGATCCTCGATGTCTTTCTCGGTGTAGAACTCTTTCGGCATTTGCTATTCTGTCTTTGATTTCTTGGATGAGCTACCTTCGGAGCGTCCGCCGAAACTACCCTTGTTCGACTGCGGCAGGATCATTTCCACATCGGTGTGCGGACGCGGAATGACGTGCACCGAAGCCAGTTCACCCACGCGCCGGGCAGCCGCGGCACCGGCGTCGGTCGCAGCTTTGACCGCGCCCACGTCGCCGCGCACCATCACGGTGACATAGCCGCCGCCCACATATTCCGAGCCGATCAGGACCACGTTCGCCGCCTTGACCATCGCGTCGGCCGCTTCGATCGCACCGACCAATCCTTTTGTCTCGACCATTCCAAGAGCGATCATCCCAGGATCAACAGCCATATTCGTTTCCTTTCTTTGACCGATTACGATTTTCGAAATACAACTTTACCGTCTACTTCCAGCGAATCAATAATGGACATAATGACCGAATCCACCGGCGTATCTTTGGTAATGTTCGTTTGCCGTGCCGAGGAACCGGCAGCGGTCAGGACCAGGTCACCAATCCCCGCGTCGACGGTATCCACCGCAACGTACGGCTTGCCCGAGGGGGCGCCGGTCTCATCGGTTTGGCGCAGGATCAACAACTTGCGACCCTGTAGTTTTTCATCTTTGATCGTGGATACGGTGGTACCGATCACTTTTGCTATCAACATATTGCGCTCCTAAAAACGTCCCGAAGGTTTCGTGAGAAGGTCTTGATTGCCCGTTCAAACCTTCGGGACGCTCGCTCTAATAACTTTTTGCAGAACTCGCTTCTTTCCCAATCGACGGTTGGTTACTGGGACCCTGAATGATCTTCACCCCGGCGCTGGCGCCAATGCGCGTGGCCCCGGCTTTGATCATGCTCTCAGCATCCTCGAACGTGCGGACGCCGCCTGAGGCTTTGACGCCCATTTCCGGTCCCACAGCTTTGCGCATCAACGCTATATCCTGCACCGTTGCTCCCCCACCGGCAAAGCCAGTGGAGGTTTTGACGAAGTCCGCACCCGCTTCTTTCGAAAGCAGGCTGGCAATCGTTTTCTCTTCATCAGTCAATAAAACCGTTTCGATGATCACCTTGACAATCGCCCCGCGCGGATGCGCGGCGTTGACCACCCCACGGATATCTCTGGCGACGAGATCAAGGTCGCGTGCCTTCAACGCGCCGATGTTGATGACCATATCGATCTCGGTCGCGCCCTGCCGGATGGCAGTCTCTGTTTCGAAGGCTTTGGTCTCGGAAGACGTGGCCCCCAGCGGAAAGCCGATCACCGTACAGACCTTGACCGGTGAGCCCTTCAATAACTCCGCACACAAACTGACCCAGGTCGGGTTGACGCAGACGGAGGCAAATCCATACTTGCGCGCTTCAAAGCACAGCTGGGCGATCTCCTGCTGCGTGGCATCAGGCTTGAGCAGGGTGTGGTCGATCATCTTCGCCAGGTTGAGATCCTGGGGGATGACACCAAGCGTGGACGACAGGCGTTCTGCGCCTGCGTTGACCACGTTCCCCGTCCGGTCAAAGCAGGTACGCACGCAAAGCTGATTCGCACAGTCAAATTTGCATTGATACCCATCCGAATGCGCGGCGCGCTGTTCTTCCTCCGCCATTGCGACGAGGACTTCGCGTGTGATGATTTCGACGAGCTGTTCGACTAGTTTTGAGTCAGGTTTCATTGTACTTTTCCACCGTTGCTTCATCGCCGCGGGCGCAACATGTTGCGCCCCTACAAGTCACTGCGGCTCCTCGCAACGACATTTACTATTTCAAATACTTCTTCTCTACTGATTTTATCTTATCCACGCGCGGGGTGTGACGCCCGCCCGCGAACTCGGTGGTCAGCCATGTCTTGACGATCTGCTTCGCCAGGTTCATGCCGATCAGACCGGCACCGAGGGTCAGCACGTTCGTATCGTTGTGCTCGCGGCTGTTGACTGCAGACGAGTAATCATATGCCATCCCGGCGCGCACCCCGGGGACTTTGTTCGCGACGATGCAGCTTCCGATCCCGGCCCCGTCGATCATGATTCCCCGCCAGGCTTTTCCGCTGCTGACTGCCTGTGCAACTGCATGTGCGAAGTCGGGATAATCCACGGCATCCTTGCTGTTCGTGCCCACATCCTGGATATCAAAGCCCAAGGCATTCAAATCCACCTTGAGTGCTTCCTTGAGCTCGAACCCGCCATGGTCTGCGCCGATCGCGACGGCTTTCCGCCCGGAAGTCTGAGACTGTGCAGCAGCAGAATTTGTCGAGACAGGTTCACGCGTTGAAGACCCCATTACCTGCTGGAGTACACGTCGCACGATTTCGTGGAGTTCCGCGTCGCTGATATCGGTCATTGGTTTTATTATCTTCGTGAGAGATGAATGCGTCAAGTGGCAAGAGGGGATGCAACAAGCATCATGAGATGGCAGCCATTACGCCGGAAACATTATCCTCTTCATCCCTGGCAAGCGCAGAAGCAATGATCTGTTCCACTTTTGATACAAGCGGCGAATCAGAAATGAGTATATCCTTTATCCCATCCAAAACGGACGGCTCAGGCTCGCGATCCGAACCAACCAGTCCATCTGTACACAAAAAGACCGTGTCTCCGGCTTCCAGCTTTTCGATCCCTGTTTCGAGTCCGCTGGCGACACCGACATAATGGGCTTCATTGAAAAGGAATCTCATCAGGATGGATTTTGTGTCTGTATTCTCCGAAAGTTTGGAAAGGTATCCCAACCAGAAAGAATTGAGCGAGTTTAACTGTCTCAATTCCCCATTCCGCAAAAGAAACAAGTACGAATCTCCAAAACTCGACCAGTAGAGATACCTTCCCGAAGACGCCTGCCTGACATAACACACGATCAGCGTGGTTTCCGAAGCAGGCGCGTCGGGTGCAGACGTTGCAATTTCATACAATTCGTCATTGACCTGCTCAAACAAGGCGAACAAACGTGCCTGGATCTCACTATCCTGCGAGGGACGGTTGGCTGTGCGAAGCAGATCTACAGCCTTCGAGACGGCGATCTGGCTGGCATCTCTGCCCCAATGACCGTCCGCGATCGCCAGGACCATTTCGGACTCTGAAACGGACACACCCACACAGTCTTCGTTCGGCTTGGATGTCACACCGACACTGGTTCCCAAAGCGACACGCGCAGAGGCCAAAGCCCGGGAGTACATCTCGCCTTGTAATTCATGATCCCTGCCGAAGATCGTTACCTTTACTACATCGTCCATACGGTGCTATTGCCAAACTTTCTCTTTTACTACTGCTTCCCTGGCAACGGATACTTTTTACACGCCTTTTCCCAGGCCAATTCGGGTGAGAAACCCTGTTGCCTCAAGGTCTCGGATAGGTTTGCCCTGATTGAGGAGTGATCATCATAAGGATGCTCCTGCAGTATTCCCTCGTGCTCCTGGTTTTCGATTTCGCTCCATTTTGGCGATAGCATGGATAGAAGTTCGATCTGATATTGAAATAACAATCGCCGAAAATCCTGATGCTGAACACGGTGCTTCAATTCATAGGCACAAGCCAGTTCAAAGGTTATATCTTTAAAAACATGGAAAAGAAGCTCATCAAGGTTATGGGTTGTGACATGGCTGATTTCCTGTCCACGCTCCACTACGACATAATGATAACCGTTTGAATCCACATCAATATGAGGGTGAGCGCCATCGATAGAATATCCGTATGTAGGCAGCAAATTATCTGACGCGCCGACCTGCGCAGCCAGCCGATCAATTTCAGATTTGATTTCGTCGAGAGAATACTCTTGCGGCATATGACGACTCTTGACCTTTCCTACGGATACAGCTTATCACCTCTTTCCAGCATTTCTACAAACTGCTGAATTCGCCTGGCACGCGTCTCTGGTTGCTTGGCAGTTGTGATTCGGAACAGGATCGCATATCGATTGGCGCTGTTCAAGGTCGCGAAGAAGGCTTTGGCTTTCTTGTTCTTGTCCAGCGCGGCTTGAAAATCCTCAGGGATAGAAATATTCTTCTGCGAGGAATAGGCTGCTTCCCAGCGACCATCCTGTTTGGCAGCCTCGACCGCCTTCAACCCGGCGGGTTTCATCTCGCCGCCAGCGATCAACCTTTCCGCTTTTTCAGTGTTGATCTTCGACCAGATACTCTTCGGTCCGCGCGGCGTGAACTTCTGCAGCCAGTATTTGTCGTCGAAGCCTTTTTTCTGCCCGTCGATCCAGCCGTAACATAGGGCAACATCCAGCGCTTCCTCGTATGTGACGGAGGGAATCCCGGAATCCTTTTTGGCAAGTTTGAGCCACACGCCCGCAGATTTATCATGCTGTCTGGCAAGCCAGTCCGTCCATTTCTTTTTGCTTTCAAACGGTAAAGTTGGAAGCTCTGTAGTTTTTTTCATAGAAACATTTATAAAACGCTATATACCCTTGCGGGCATAGCCCAGATAATTGAGTGATAGATCCTTATCCAGCTTCAATTCCAGCCTGCGCCCCAATTCTCCAAACGTGATCCTGCCCTGCTTTTTCTGGCGCACATCCCAAAGCGTGAACAATGGGTTTTTGGCGATTTTGCTGCCCTGCATATCTTCAATCTTCATTCCCTGTTTTTGTAAAGCAGCAGTGATTTCATCAGGCTTGATGAACATCTCCCAGATGTGTGTATCTGGGGGCATGAGTCTGGTGAAAGACGACACCTGTAATCCCTGGATCATGACTGCCTTGCTCTTCGGTGTGCGATTGATCGTATCGAAGAAGAAAAGACCACCCGATTTGAGCACGCGCGCTGATTCTGCAATGACCCGTTCCCAATCTGAAACGTGCTCCAGCATATCGCAACAACTGACCGCCTCAAAGCTGGCATCTTCAAAGGGGAGATTCGTTGCCTCGCCAATGCGATAATCGATGGAGAGTGCGCTTTGAGCAGCATGGGTTTGCGCCACGGCGATGGAGCGAGGTGAAATGTCGATCCCTGCCACCTGACAACCCATCAGCGCGAATTCCTCCGTCAGCACGCCACCACCGCAGCCGATGTCTAGCAGGCGCACCTGGCTCAAGTCCTGGCCGTAATACTTCATCAAAGCGTTCCTGAAATAAGGCACCCGCCACGGATTGACCATCGCCTTGAGCAGATGAAGAAACTGATTCTCGTCCCACCAGGTATCCGCCATTTCGTCATAGATACTGTTATTGATCATGGATTTCACCCTATGCATCCTACGCTTTGAGACATTATACAGCAATGAAAAATGACAATAGAATATTCTCTCATAAAGCTTCCAATAAGATATTTTACCCCTTGACGGGTGCATACAGGCGGGAGTATAACCGCCACGAGGTTCTCATCCCTAGGATTGCTCCGCTTATGAACACAAACCATATTTCACAAAGAAAGGAAGTGACCACCTTGGACGCGGATGTGCCGTTAGTGCGCCCACCGTTGATTCGTTTTAACGTCTCCGAATTGCGAATGTTCAAAGCTCAAGCGAACCGCGTCGACGCGCGTCACTTTGGTTTGTTGGGCGCGGTATGATGAACTAAGAGTCCGCCTGCCTGTGAGCAATCGCCACCTTCGGAGAGTTCCAAGGTGGCTTTTATTTTTACCCGGAGGTGTACTCATGAATGCATTGACTATTTTTGATCTTGAGGCTTTGATCGAGGCGCGCGATTTCGCGTCCCTGCGCGAAGAGACTCGCAACTGGCCGGCAGGCGATCTGGCAGATTTGATGGAACCGCTTCCGGTTGAGAAAGAGGCAGTGGTTTTCCGTCTGCTGCCGCGCGAGCAAGCCGCGCTCATTTTTTCCCATCTTCCCGTCGAACGTCAACAGGAATTATTGAAGGCTATGGCTCACGAGGAGGTTGTCAACATCCTGAATGACATGTCGGATGACGATCGCACGGAGCTGTTGGAGGAGTTGCCCGCGCAGGTCACCCAGGGATTATTAAATTCCCTATCGCCGGAAGAAAGGCGCCGCGCCTCTCAATTGCTGGGCTATGCAGAGAACAGTGTTGGGCGTTTGATGACCCCGCACTTTGTGCGCATCCGCGCGCATTGGACGGTTGCTCAAGCACTCGATCACATCCGCCGCTATGGCACGGACAGCGAGACCATGAGCATGGTCTATGTAATCAATGACGTTGGAAAGTTGATCGACGATCTGCGCATCCGACAGATCCTGCTGGCTGCACCCGAGACGCTTGTCTCAGACCTGATGGATTCGCGTTTCATTGCACTCAAAGCGACTGATGACCAGGAAGTCGCGGTGGAAGCATTTCGAGAAGCGGATTTGAATGCCCTGCCTGTCACTGATAGTGTGGGCATATTGATCGGCATCGTCACGGTGGACGATATTTTTGATGTGGCAGAGGAAGAAGCTACGGAAGACATTCACAAAATCGGTGGTACCGAGGCGCTCGACGAACCGTACATGGAAGTGCCGATCCCGAGCATGGTACGAAAGCGCGCCACCTGGTTGATCGTCCTGTTCCTGAGCGAGATGCTGACCGCCACAGCGATGGGAAAGTTCGAAAGTGAAATTGCCAAGGCGGTGGTGCTTTCGATCTTTGTCCCGCTTGTCATTTCCAGCGGCGGCAATTCAGGCTCACAAGCCTCGACCCTGATCATCCGCGCCATGGCACTCGGCGAAGTGACGTTGAAAGATTGGTGGCGCGTGATGCGTCGAGAGATCCTCTCGGGCTTGTCCCTGGGGGCGATCCTCGGCGTCATCGGTTTCATCCGCATCTCGACCTGGGCCCTGCTGTTCCATTCCTATGGAGAACACTGGCTTCTACTTGCACTCACCGTTGGCATTGCCCTGGTTGGCATCGTGCTGTGGGGAACCCTGTCTGGATCGATGCTGCCATTCCTCCTGCGCCGCGTCGGTCTAGACCCGGCCACCTCATCCGCGCCGTTCGTCGCCACACTGGTGGATGTTTCAGGGCTGATCATCTATTTCACGGTCGCGGCAGTTATCCTGCGTGGGACATTGTTGTAAAACATTTTCCATATCTTCACAGATCAATAGCCTCCGCTTATCGGAGGCTATTGATTTTTATAAGGCTTCAAAAGGTCACACCCAGGCTTTTGTTATAATCCCAGCATGCTCACTAGCACAGAACCATGAAAGCATTCAAAAAGTATTGGGCCATCTTTCAGATCACGCTGATCAACAGCCTCGCCTATCCTGGCGAGTTGATCGGGCGCAGCCTGATGATCATCCCCTTCATGTGGATCTTCTATCAGCTGTGGAAGGCTACCTATGCCGCGGCAGGCAGCGACGTGATCAACGGCTTGAGCCTGCGCGACGTGCTCTGGTATCTGATGCTCGCCGAGACGATCGAACTGGGTCGTCCCCCACTGGCGCGCACGATCTCGGAAAACGTCAAGGATGGCTCCATCGCTTATTTGCTGAACAAGCCTTATGATTTTCTTCTATATCAATTCAGTACAACGATGGGCGAGACCATTTTCCGTGCGGCGATGAATGCCATTTTCGGAGGCGCCGTGATCTTCTGGCTGGTCGGCCCGCCGGAACACCCTGAGGGAATTCTCATTGCTTTGCCAGCTGTCCTCGGTGCGTGGGTTTTACATTTCTGTGTGACCGTGATGATCGGTCTCTCCGCGTTTGTCGCGGAGGACGTTTCGGCGTTCATGTGGATCTATCAGAAGCTGGCTTTCGTTATAGGCGGCATGCTGGTCCCGCTGGATTTTTACCCGGGCTGGCTGCAAGCGATTGCCCGGGCACTTCCCTTCTCGAGCATTACCTACGGTCCCGCGCGATTGTTCGTCACACCGACGATGGAATTGTTTGTCAGCGTCATGACGGTTCAAATCCTCTGGATCGTGATCCTCGCTCTCGTGCTCACGTTTGCCTACCGGCGCGGCGTAGCGTATCTTACGGTGAATGGAGGATGACCTGTAGGGGCGGCGTTCTGCCGCCCTAGGCGGGATGACCCCGCTCCTACATGAACCATGAAAGAACTCAAATTCCTCCTCGCGGTCTGGAAGGCCAACTTGCTCTCTGCCATGGAGTATCGCGTCGCGTTCCTGTCCCAGGTCATCGGCATGATGGTCAACAACTTCATCTATTTTGTGATCTGGATCATCTTTTTCGACCGCTTCAAAGAGGTGCGCGGCTGGGGGATCCACGACATGTATCTAACGTTTGGCGTGCTGGCGAGCGCGTTCGGTCTGGTCAGCATGTTGTTCGGCAACGCCTTCAACCTGAGCGACATTATCAGCAAGGGTCGCCTGGATTACTACCTCTCGATGCCGCGCCCCGTCCTGCTGCATACAGTTGCCAGCCGGATGATCGCCAGTGGGATGGGCGACTTCACCTATGGATTTGTGAGTTATGGACTTTCCGGTTATTTCACCTGGGACGGACTGCTGCGCTTCGTGCTCGCGACGCTTTTGGCGGCGACCGTTTTCGCGGCGTTTCTCATTCTGATCCAGAGTCTGGCGTTCTGGCTGGGGATCATGTCTAACCTCTCGGCGCTGGCGCTCAATGCTCTGCTAACCTTCGGGATCTACCCTATCACCCTCTTCGACAACTATGCCAAGCTGATCCTATTCACGCTCATCCCGGCGGCGTTTATGGGAGCCATCCCTGCGGAATTCATCCGGGCGTTCACCTGGCAGTCGCTGGCAGAACTGCTCGTGGGGGCGGTGGCCTTCCTCGTCATAGCAGTAGCCGTTTTCCGGCTGGGTTTGAGGCGCTACGAGTCGGGCAGCGCCATCCAGGTGGAAGTTTAGCCGTCGTTTTCTGGTATAATTTTAGCCCGTGACTGGTCCTGCCATACGGTCGTCAGGCTGTGGGCAAGGAGACCTGCATAAACTACACCGCGCCGCGCAATCATTCGAGAGTTTAGTTGGCAATGATACAAGCGGCGAAGAAAGGAAAGCATACGTCATGCCGCTCGCGAAAGAAGTTAAGACAAAATTGATCACGGACTATCATCGCCACGATGCGGATACCGGTTCCCCGGAAGTGCAAATCGCCATCCTGACCGGCCGCATCCTGCAGTTGACCGATCATTTGCGGATCAACAAAAAAGATGAGTCCTGCCGGCGTGGATTGCTCAAGCTTGTTGGGCAGCGTCGCCGCATGTTGGCTTACTTGCGCAAAGTTGACTACCCGCGTTATCTGGCAGTCACCGAAAACCTGAACCTGCGCCACAAGTAATTTTTATGTAGGGGCGACCCGACCGGTCGCCCCTACGCGTATCTAATCTGCACCCGCCGTCAGGAATTGAATAGCGTAGACAAAGTAGTGACGACTTTAGTCGTCAAAGGCGAATGAATTCGCTACTACATTTTGTAGCCGCTCTTCAGTCCCTGACCAGGCGGAATCAACTAATGGCTGACTCATTCACCAACATTGTAAACACTGCAGACCCACGCGGCTTGCCTGCGTGATTTTCGGTGCTACGGCACCATCTCATCGATACATGGGTGGATGTCAGCTCACAGGAGACAAAAATGGCACCTGAATCCAAGAAATACTCAACCACCGTTGGCAATCAAACCCTCACGTTTGAGACCGGCAAACTGGCTGCTCAGGCAGGCGGTGCGGTTACCTTCGGTACCACTGAAGCGATCGTCTTCGCCGCCGCCACCATGGGGGGTGTGCGTGAAGGCATCGACTTCTTCCCGCTCCAGGTCGAATACGAGGAGCGGCTCTCTGCCGGCGGAAAGATCCCCGGCTCGTTCTTCCGACGTGAAGGACGCCCCGGCACCGATGCCATTCTCGTATCACGCCTGACCGACCGTCCGCTGCGCCCGTTATTCCAGCACGGCATGCGTAACGAAGTGCAAGTGATCATGTTCTCGCTTTCGGCAGATGGCATCAACCCGCTCGACATCTTCGCCATCAACGCCGCTTCGGCTGCGATCATGATCTCGGATATTCCCTGGGGCGGACCCGTCGCGGCGGTACGCGTGGGACGCGTGAACGGTGAGTTCGTGGTCAACCCGACCTTTGCCGAGATCGAAACATCCGACCTCGACCTGCGCCTGGCCGGCACGCGTGATGCCATCCTGATGGTCGAATGCGGTGCGAACGAAATCCCCGAAGATGTAATGGTCGCGGCGCTCGAGTTGGGACACAAGTCCATTCAACCGTTGATCGATCTGCAGCTCCAGATGCAAGCCGAGGTTGGCAAACCTAAGAAGGAACCGACTCTGGCCATTCCGGATGCCGAATTGCAGAAGAAAGTGTTCGACCGCGTCAGCGGGCCCATGACCGAGCTGCTCGAAAAACCGTTGACTAAAAATGAGTTCTACGGCGGGATGACAACGCTCAAAGACGAGGTTGTCGCTGAACTGTGCAATGTGCCCAATCCCCAAAGTGAGGCAGTTGCTGAAGTTCTTACATCCCTGGCGAGCACAACAGACCGCCCATCACTAGCCGCTGTTCGAGAAGCTTTTGACATGGCTGAACAGTCCATCGTGCGCGAACGCATCCTCGGCATGGGCAAACGCCCCGATGGCCGCACGCCGAAGGATATCCGCCCGATCTGGTGCGAAGTGGGCGTTTCGCCGCGTGCGCATGGCTCCGGCCTGTTCACCCGCGGCGAGACTCAGGTTTTGTCCTTTGCGACCCTCGGCACGCTGGGCGAATCACAGGAACTGGACACCCTCAGCCCAACAGACAGCAAACGCTACATGCATCACTACAATTTCCCGCCGTATTCCACGGGCGAAGTCAAACCTCTGCGCGGTCAGAGCCGGCGCGAGGTGGGACATGGAGCGCTGGCTGAGCGCGCCCTCGAGCCAGTCATCCCGGCGGAAGAATCCTTCCCCTACACCATTCGTGTTGTGTCCGAGGCACTGGCGTCGAACGGCTCCACCTCGATGGGATCGGTCTGCGGCTCGACTCTCGCGCTGATGGACGCGGGCGTGCCGATCAAGGCGCCCGTCTCCGGCGTAGCGATGGGACTCATCACCGATAACACTGGGCGCTACCAGATTTTGACCGACATCCAGGGCACCGAAGACCATCTTGGCGATATGGATTTCAAAGTGGCGGGCACTGCCGCGGGCATCACCGCTTTGCAAATGGATATCAAGATCAGCGGCTTGAGCGCGCAGATCATGAAGGAAGCCCTTGCACAGGCGCACGAGGCACGCATGTCCATCATGGAAAAGATGCTGGCTGTGCTGCCTGAACCGCGCGCTGAACTGAAACCGCATGCCCCGCGCATCATCACCGTGAAGATCCCGGTCGATAAGATCGGCGCATTGATCGGCCCCGGCGGCAAGAACATTCGCTCGCTGCAGGAGGAGACCGGCACCAAGATCGACATCGAGGAAGACGGCACCGTCTACATCGCTTCGACCGACGGCGTCGGCGCCAAGATCGCGCAGGAACGCGTCGAGGCGCTGGGTGAAAGCGCGGTTGTTGGAAATATCTATACCGGTAAAGTCGTGCGCATCGCGGACTTTGGCGCCTTCGTCGAGATCCTGCCCGGCGTGGATGGACTTGTTCACATCTCACAATTGGATACCGAACGAGTCAATAAAGTGGAAGATGTTGTAAACATGGGCGATGAGATCACCGTGATGGTGACCGACATCGACCCGGCGGGCAAGATCAGGCTTTCGCGCCAGGCCGTGCTCGAAGGCTGGACCGCCGAAGAGGCGCGCGAGAAGGATCAGCGCAAACCCGGTGGAGGCGGTGGACGTTCCGGTGGGCGCAATGGCGGAGACCGCGGCGGGCGCGGCGGCGATCGTCGTGGCGGCGGTGACCGCGGTGGACGCGGTGGAGATCGCGGCGGACGAAGCTAGGTCAAAGCAAAACGTACACCAGTAGACAGGTACACAAGACGGGTGAAGGTGACTTCATCCGTTTTGATTTTTAGGTCATAGTCGTGTTCACAAGGAAACAGAAGAAAAGCCTTTTCTCAAACGGGTCTTTGCAATCGTTCGGCTGGGCGTCGAAATCGCTACAGGGATACGGGATACGCGATAATCATAAAGAGAACTCCGCGATTTTGCTCAGATCCCGGAGTTCATCTCTACTCAATCCCATCAAAAATGTGGTCGAGCACATCCTCGCTCACATCGAAAACAGAATTATGCGGCGGAAGCGGCTGCTCGGTCATCCATTTCGGCAGGCGGTCGTCCTCCTTCGTGAAGCCAGCCCGGCGGTTGAACTCGCGCTCCATCTTGATGGTTTCCTTTCCTAATGCCTGCAAGACATTGTCGGGAAGGTCATCCCAGCCGTAACGCGCGTTCAACAATCGTTTGATCACCGCATCGGGTGTCGCGGCGTAGCCGAAGCCTGCGAAGATGCAGGCGCCAATAGTGTCATAGCCAGCCATATTCAACTGCGCGTTGAGCGACGGGTCTTTCTGGACCGTCGGGTCGAGGTGGTTGACCTTGGCGCGGATAGTCAGGCCCGCGGTGTGATCTGCGCCTTGAGGCGAAACCGCGTAGGTAATGCCTGTGCCTTTGATGGCGCGCGGCTCATACGCAGACATGGCCTGCCCTTTCACAGCAGGAACGCGTTCGATGCCATATTTTTTACCCGTTGCAACGGAACCATCGCCAAGCGTGTGACCCACTTCCGTTCCTTTACGGATCTCGTCGAGCAACTCCAGCGCGCGCTGACCATCACCCCACTGCATCAATCCCGCCTCCGCTGCGACACCGAGCGCCGCGCCGATCTCGATCGAGTCGAGTCCCAGGTCATTCACTTCCCAGTTCATGCGCGCCACGGTATCGAGCGAATTGATGCCCAGGTTGGAGCCCATCAAACCGATGGTTTCGTATTCAAGCGGTGAGACGATCATCTTGCCATCTTCGCCACCAAAGACGTTCGAGCATTTGATCGTGCAGCCTGCCATACAGGCGTGCGAGGGGTCAGACGGCTTGCCGCGTTCGAGCAGGAACTCACGCATGGTCTCACCACTGATGTCATCCACCTCTTCAAAATGTCCGCTGCTGAAGTTGCGGGTGGGCAGCGCGCCAAAACCATCGCACATGTGCGCCATGGCGGCCGTGCCATAATCCCGATACGTGATGGACTGCGGATGTTCCATCACAGCCTTAGTGTAGTCCTTCTGCGCGATCTTGAACGCCTCGGGGTCAGCAATGGGCGGCTTCTGCCCACCCGCGTGATCGAACACGATGGCTTTGAGTCCCTTCGAGCCCATGACCGCGCCGAGCCCGCCGCGCGCGGCAATGCGCGAAGGGATGCGGTCCTTATCCAGATTCTGGATGCCCGCGGCTTTCATCCGCATCTCGCCGCCGGGACCGATCAACGCGATCGCGACTTTGTCGCCGTATTTTTCGATCAGCTTTGGCGCGGTTTCATAAACGCCCAGGCCAACCAATCCGTCAGCTTTTTCCCATCTCGCGCCGTTCAACGACAAATGCAAAATCCAGTATCCATCCGCCTTTGGCTGGTCTTCGATGATCAGCGCGTGGATGCCCATGTGAGTCATATGCAGACCCGTCCGCCCACCCGCGTTGGCTTCCTTGATGCCTCCGGTCAGCGGAGACTTTCCGCCCACCGAGATCCGGTCGGTGGAGGAAAGCATGTGTCCCACCAGCAGGCCCGGCGCGAAGATAAGTTTGTTCTCCGGCCCGAGCGGGTCGCACCTGGCATCGACTTCGTCGAGCAGGATGCGCGCCAGCAGCCCGCGCCCGCCCAGTCGCTTCCACGAATCGGGAATGGGTTCCTGTTTCAACGTCTGTTCACGGACGTTCACCCGCCAAACCTGTGATTTGTATTCAGCCATCTTATTCTCCTGTGAACAGAATTATATACATAAGTGTTTGCAAATAATTTGCAGAGAAGGAAAGCGGTATTCGAGATTCGAGCAGTGGCTACCTTCCGATTCCCGATTATTGGTTTCCGAATAACGAATCCACTGCTTCTCGAAACACCTGCGTGTGATAGTCCACATCTTCCTGTGAAATCTCCGGTGAGATCAACGCCATGTTATGGAAAGGCGTCAACAGGATGCCGCGATTGAGGGCAAAAAGATGCATGTAGCGGTCGAGCTCATGATCGATCGCAGCGAAGGCTTCGCCGCCATTCTTCGGCGGAGTCGGACGGAACCAGTATTCCGAACGGTTGCCGAGCCTCTTCACGATCCAGGGAAGATCGAACTCTTCAATAACTGTCTCAACACCTTTTGTAAAGCACTCCTGCAAGGCAATTGCTTTGTCGTAAAACTCATCGGTCAGAACATGCTGCAACGTCGCTTTCATGGCCGCAATCGACAGGGCATTGCCCGCCAGAGTCCCACCAATGCCGCCTACATCGGCATCGTCCACGTCCAGCCGGGAGGAAAACTGCCGGCTTACTTCCTCCGTAAAGCCGTAGACTGCCGCGGGCACACCTCCCGCGAGTGGCTTGCCAATCGTGAGGAAATCCGGCTGAAGTCCGTGAGAGGCGGTGTATCCACCGGGGCCCGCGCAGATGGTGTGAGTCTCATCGATGATGAGATAGGTTCCGTATCGCCGGGTCAATTCACGGAGCGCATCATGATAGCCAGGCTCGGGATGGATGATGCCAATGTTGGTCATCA